>CACYWX010000192.1 GCA_902778205.1 uncultured Ruminococcus sp.
AGACGTTTGTCCTTCTTTTTCTCCTTTATCGAGGAGAAAAAGAAGCAAAAAGAGGAACTCCTTTGACGTCCTGGGTGTTCCGCACTCTGCGGAGTGCGGCTCAGGGCTCCGCCCTAAGAACCCGCGACCTTTTGTAAAAGGTCGATCAAAACTTTCAGACTGTTTTGCGACAGCCCGTTTCTCTTTGTCACATGGCTTTCGTCAGTTCTCCGATCCGCGCCTCAATGCGCTCGAGATCGTCCTTCCGCTTTTCGTAGACCGTTCCCGTGAAGTACTCCACATTGAAATCCTCCCGGAACGCCTCGATCACCGCCTTTGCGCACCGGAGCTGGGACAGGGCCTTATCACGCTCTCCCTTCTCCTCGTAATAATCCGCCAGGATCAGAAGCATGTCGACCGTCCAGTCCGCGGAGAGACGCTTCTGCTTGTGGGCGGGCTCCAGCCGTTCGTCTCCCCGGAGCATGCGCGCCTCCAGCTCCGGCCTGGTGAAGTAGATCTCCGGGATATGGTCCAGGGCGGACTTCATCATGGCGTATTCTCCCAGGGATTCGTAGGCCTGCGCCATGATCCTCCAGGCATCCAGACGCACGTCGTCGTATTTGGTCCCCTCCGTCAGCGCATGACAGATGGAGATCGCCTCCCCCGCCCGCTCCGGAACCGGAATGACGCAGAGCAGGTTGTTCAGAATGATGTCGTCCCCCGGGTACTGCTTCAGCCCCTCCCGCAGGATCGCCTCGGCCTCCTCCGGATGCTCGTCCCGGACAGCCCACGCCCGGCGGCAGATCTTCATGACCTTTTCCTCGGTCTCGTAGCGGTTGAAATCGAACAGCTCATCCGTGGATACGCCGAAAAAGGAGGCGATGGCCGGGATCATGGCCACGTCCGGCATGGAAGCCTGATTTTCCCACTTGCTGACCGCCTGAAAGCTCACCCCCAGTGCGGCCGCCAGGGTCTCCTGGGACATATCGCGTTCCTTTCGCAGAGTCCTGATTTTTTCTCCGAGTCTGATCTGCATGTGCTGTACCTCCGTATTGTTTGAATTCCGCCGCGGCACATACAGGATAACACAGGTCCCGGGGATTTGCAATAACGCGGACGTTTAGAATACTTCCACCGCCGGTTGATGAACAGGATCCCGGATCGGCGTCCGTCTTGCATGCGGGAGGGATTCGTGGTATAATGGAAAAAACGGAAGGGAGGCTTGAACGGATGCAAACGGACGGCTTTGTGATAAAGAATCCCTTTACCGCCACTGCGGAAGAGCTGAAGCGGGTGACGCCGGACAAACGTGCTCTACCGGTGACCGCCCTGTGCGGCAGGATCAGTGCACCGTTTGAGGGAGGAAACCGGAAAAAGCTCTGCTATCGGGAGCTGACCGGAGCGCTTGTACGGATGGGGCTTCTGGAGGAGCGGACGCTGGACGGTGGGAAAAAGGAAATACGCCCTGCATCTCTCGGCTTGTCCGTCGGGATTTCGACAGAAGACCGGAAATCCCGGAACGGCTCGCGCACAGTGCTTCTTTATTCGCCTTCCGCCCAGCGGTTTATTCTGGAGCACTTCGATACCGTCATGAAGTATATTGATGAGGCGCGGGAGGAGCGGAGGACCGCGCGGCGGAGCAGGAAATAATACGGGACGGGGTCTTCATATGGAAAAACGCGGAAGGTGTAATACTAATTCCACTCAAAACCATTGCAAAATGGTTTTGAGTGATCCTGAAAGTCAGAATGACTTTCAGGACATTCTAAATCTGTGATTTAGAATGGAATTTGTATAAGTCCTCCGCGCTCTTTCCGTTTACGGCTTTACGTGATAGAACAGCACCTTCCCCGTCCGATTCGGGAGGGTCACGGCGAAGCCTTTGTCCCGGATCTCGGCTCCGGTCACGGCCAGCGGTCCTCCGTTCACGTCCTCGAAGACGTAGGTTTTCTCCGGATCCGCCCGGAAGGTCACCGTGAAGCTGTCCGCCTCCGCCGCCCGGTTCCGGATTACCTGGACGAAACCCTCGCCGTTGTCGTCAAACCGCATGGCGTACCAGTCCCCGGGATCCTTCCGGCACTCCGTCAGAGGCTCGTAATCCCCCCGGAGCTCCAGATCCGCCGCCCGTCTCCAGAGCTTTTCCGCGGTGATGGTCCTCTTATACTGCCCGTCGTCCGCGTCCCACCAGGTCATGTAGGTCACGGCCGGAGCCATGGCGCACTGGAAGGAGAATTCGTCGTTCTCGGTCCACTCCCGGCCCAGCTCCTTTTCCACATACTCCCGGTCCCAGGACATGTTGTGGGAGCGGAAATAGGGGATCCACTCGAAGAGCTCCCGGAACTGCTTCTGCTTGATCGTGTGCTCGCCGTAGCCCACGTCGGTATAGTGGAGGGGCACGGCCCGGCGCATGGTCTCCAGATCGTTCCGCCGCCCGCCGGACGCGCAGGAGTCGATCCAGAGGCCCG
Source organism: uncultured Ruminococcus sp. (assembly GCA_902778205.1). GTDB lineage: Bacteria > Bacillota > Clostridia > Oscillospirales > CAG-272 > UMGS1696. The sequence goes on from CACYWX010000192.1 coordinate 2,445, forward strand.
GATTGCGGTCGATCAGGGCGTCCCAGAAGCGGAGATAACCCTGGGCGTGGAGGTTTTCCAGCGCGCCCTGCCGGTCCTCGGCCTCCGCCGTCAGCCAGCAGGGCTTGGGATCGAAGTTGAAGTCCTGACGGTAGACCCGGATATGGCCCTCCTTGATGATGGAATCCACCCGGTCCGTGATCCAGGCGCAGGCGTCGGGATTGCCGAGGTTCAGAAGACTGTTTGTGTCCCCTTCGCGACCCGTCGGCAGGAGCCAGTCCGGATGATCTTCGGCCAGCTCGGATCCGGCGGTGACGCGCTCCGGCTCGAACCACAGAAGGAACCGCGCGCCGATCTCATCGCAGGCCTCCCCGATGGGACCGAGTCCGTTCGGGAACCGCTCCGGATCGGGCTTCCAGGTGCCGATGCGGGGCCAGTCGTAGTCGCACTTGTACCATCCGGCGTCGATCCACCAGATGTCCGGAATCAGACCCCGCTCGACATAAGTGCGGATGGCCTTCACCTGATTCTCCTCCGTGGCGGCCGTGTGCTCCGGTTTTCCCTCGCAGGACCAGTAGTGCAGGCACATGGCAGGGGCTATGGGCTTTCCGTTCTCCCGGGGCAGGATGTGGGCCGTATACCATCTGCGCCAGAGATTCATGCTCCGCAGGTCGTCCCCCTCGGAGAAGAGGAAGGTCAGCCGCGGCGTGCGCATGGTCTCCCCGGGCAGGATCCGCATCCGGCACCGCATCTGACCTGCCTCGTACCGCACGCCGTTTTCCGTTCTCTCAGCCTTTGCCTGCCACATATGGGGCCAGCCCACCGCCGCACGCAGGACAGCGCCTTCGAAGATCAGCTTCATGTACGGGAACGCGCCGTTGCAGGAGGTGCCATCGTTCGGATGGATGGTGACGCCGCCGTCCTTCAGCTCGTCGGAGAACCATTCGTACCCGTCGTCCCGGCAGGTGTCGCCGTTCCCGTGGACGAAGGCTCGGAAATCCCCGTCGATCTCCCCGCCGATCCGGACGTTTTCCAGAATGGGCGAGGGCTCCGCTCCGTCGTTGGTGAACTCGGCCATCCATTCGACGACGGGAAAGTCGCGGTACCTCCATTCGGTCACGGTCAGGAGAAGGCCCGACTCCGGATCCCGGCCGGACACGGTTTTCCGCACGATGTTCGCGTCGACGGATTCCCGTTTTTCGGACGGATTCCACGACGCCGGAACGCCCCTGTGCGCGGTTCCGTCCAGGGTGAAGGTCAGCGGGGTGCTCTCCCCGTGAAACAGACCGGACAGAAGGGCGAAATCCTGTTTGCTTGCCGATGCGTTCATACTGTTCCTCCCATGGCAGTTTTCAGTTCTGTGTTTTTTCCGTTTTGCTTCCGAACTCCGCGAGGCGCGCCCGGATGTGCCGGTTCTCCGGCTTCTCCAGCCCGGGATCCTCCTCGGCGGTGCGCCTTGCGTAGAAGGAAGCCCGCTCGATCAGCTCCGGGTCCCGGCACACGGCGGCGAGGCGGAAATTGGCCTGCCCGTGCTGTCGGATCCCGCCGTTTTCGGCGAAGAAATCTCCGGGACCTCTCTGCTCCAGGTCGTATTCCGCGATCTCGAAGCCGTCCGTGGTGCTCTTTACCGCCCGGAGCCGGTCCTGGGCCTCGGGCTTCACCGAATCGGACACCAGAATGAAATAGGATTTGGCGGAGCCCCGTCCGACCCGGCCCCGGAGCTGATGGAGCTGGGACAGGCCGAACCGTTCCGCGTTTTCCACGATCATCAGCGTCGCGTTGGGCACGTTGACCCCCACCTCGATCACCGTGGTGGACACCAGCACGTCCAGCTCATGATTGGCGAAGGCCGTCATGACCCGGTCCTTCTCCGCGGCCTTCAGCCGTCCGTGGACAAAACCGATATTCAGCTCCGGAAGGGCCTCAGCCAGCTCGTCGGCGGTCTGCCGGGCGTTCTTCATGGGCGCTGCCTCCTCCATGACGTCGAAAAGGGGAAGATTGGCCATTTCCTCGCCCTCGGCCTGCCCCTTGTCCGACTCCTCCACCGCGGGACAGACCACGTAGATCTGGTGTCCCTCCGCCGCCTGCTTCCGGATGAAGGCGTTCAGGCGCTCCCGGTAGCTTTCGTTGACGATGAAGGTGTCGATCTTCTGCCGCCCCTTCGGAAGCTCGTCGATGCGGGAGACGTCGATCATGCCGTAGGCCGCCAGCGTCAGGGTGCGCGGAATGGGCGTCGCGCTCATGACCAGGGAATGGACGTTTCTGGCTTTCTCGAACAGGGCCGCCCGCTGGAGGACGCCGAACCGGTGTTGTTCGTCGATGACGCAGAGCCCCAGGGAATCCGCCTCCACGTCTTCTGTCAGCAGGGCGTGGGTCCCGATGAGCACCGAAACGCCCTCCCCGAGCCGGGGCTGATCCCGCAGGCCGTCCAGGATCGCGTCCCGCTCCTTCTTCTTCGTGGAGCCGGTCAGCAGGGCGCACCGGATGCCGAGGGGAGCGAACAGCCGGTCGAAATCCTCCGCGTGCTGACGGGCCAGGATCTCCGTGGGCGCCATTACCATAACCCGAAAGCCGTTCCGGACAGCCGCGTAAGCCGCCGCCGCCGCAACCGCCGTCTTTCCGCTTCCCACATCGCCGGTGAGGATGCGGTTCATGAGGGTCTCCCCCGCCATGTCGCCGACGATCTCAGAGACGCACCGCTCCTGCGCTCCCGTCAGGGTGAATGGGAGGGCTGCCCGGAATTCGCCGAGGTCCGTATCCCTCAGCCGCAGGGGACCGCTCTCCCGTCTGGTCTCCGCCCGGGTCCGCGCCATGGACAGAAACATCAGCCACAGTTCCTCGAAGGCCAGCCTCCTCTTGGCGGTCTCCACATCCGCGACGGTTTCCGGCCGGTGGATCTTCATGACGGAGTTGGCATAGGTGGGCAGCTTCAGCTCCTCCAGCGCCTCCGACGGCAGGATCTCCCACAGCTCTCCCGCCGCCATATCGAGGGCCCGACCGGTCAGCTCCGACATGAACCGCTGGGTCAGCCCGGACACCACGGGATAGACCGGAACGATCCCGGGAAGCGGCATCCCCTCGCTCCATTCCTCCGTCAGGGGGGAGTTGAGGGAGAGCCGCTTATACTGTTCGTTCCTCTCAAACCGGCCGTAGAAGCGGTAGACGGAGGCGGCGCGGATCCGGTTCGCCGTGTAGGGCTGGTTGAACCAGGTGACGGAGACGGTGCCGGTCTCGTCGAAGGCCCGGGCGGTGGTCAGGTGCATCCCCTTGCGGATATACCGGCCCCGGGGCTCCGTGGATACCGTCAGAACGGCGGAAAAGGGACCGGTCTCCCCCTCCCTGCACAGCTCCGCGATCTCTGCGAGGGTCTTCGTGTCTCCCCGGTTCTGATAGGCGCGGGGCCAGCATCGGACGACGTCGCCGACGGTTTCAATCCCCATTTTCGCGAGCGCCTCAAGCTTCGCCGGTCCGACGCCCTTCAGCACGGACACGGAGCGTTCAAGGACGGGTCCCGTCACCTCCGTCATGCCTCAGCCTCCCCTCGTTTTTTGTTCATTTTACCACAAAACCGGAGGGATTGCAAGCGCAAACTTTCCTGCCTAGGACGTCCGCGCCCTTTACATTCCGGCGGGTTTGTGGTACAATAAGCCGATTCATCGATATTGAGCGGACTGCGGGAGGCGCACATGAAGCGGGGACGGATCATCTTTTTATACGGTCTCACCAGCTGCGGAAAAACCAGCGCGGCGGACCGGATGCGGGACATGTGCGATAGCGTTCTGTTCTGCTCCTCAAACGACATCTTTCACGACATGATTTCCGGAAAGTTCTTTGCGGAGGATTTCTGGCGGGAGGTGGCCCGGACCATCGGCGCGCAGTATTATGCGGTGAGGGCCATGGCGGAGGCCGGG
>CACYWX010000193.1 GCA_902778205.1 uncultured Ruminococcus sp.
CTGTTTCAGATCCTCTTTCACACGGAGATCGAACGGGAGGCGGGCCGCTTCACCCTGGAGGACGTGACCACGGAGCTGGTGAACAAGATGATCTACCGCCACCCCCATGTGTTCGGAAAAACGAAGGTGGCCGGGACCGGCGAGGTGCTGGACAACTGGGACCGGCTGAAAACCGCCGAGAAATCCCGGGACACCCTGTACGACGTGCTGAACGCCGTTCCGAAGCAGTATCCCGCCCTGCTCCGTGCGAAAAAGATCGCGAAAAAGGCGAAAAAGGGCGGCGCGGAGTTCGGCACCGACGAGGAACAGTCCGCCGCGCTGGTTTCCCTGGCGGAGGAGATCGGGCGGACCGGCGGAGAGGAGCGGGACCGGCTGATCGCAAAGCTGATCTGGCAGGCAGTGCGGATGGCCTCCCCGGAAGCCGATACGGAAAAGGACGTGGGGGATCTGCTGAACGCCTTCACGGAATCGTTCCGGTGAGGATGGATGAGAAAAGGAAAGGACGGAGATACCATGAGACTGGATAAATTCTTGAAGGTTTCCCGCATCATCAAGCGGCGGACCGTGGCCAACGAAGCCTGCGACAGCGAGCACGTGGAGGTCAACGGCAAGCGGGCCAAGGCCTCCTACGACGTGAAGGAGGGAGACGTCATCGCCGTGACCTACGGGGACAGGACCCTGAAATTCCGGGTGCTGGACGTGAAGGAGCACGCCGCGAAGGCCGACGCCTCCTCCCTGTATGAGGTCATCGAGGACTGAGAGAGACCGGAGTCCGGCGGGGCAGGCGTCGGAGCTTCCGGAAATCCACCGGTACGGACGGCATACGGACCGGTCCGGGCGCATATACTCTTCCAAAACGGACGGAGGAGGGTGTGCCCATGGACCAGGACGTGTGCCTTTTTTCACGGAAACGGATGGAGCTGAAGGGGATCGAGGAGGTGGAGAGCTTTTCGGAGACGGAGATCGTTCTGCAGTCCTCCCTGGGTCTGATCGCGGTAAACGGAAGCGGGCTGAAAATCGGCCGGTTCTCCGCGGAGAAGGGAGAGCTGGAGCTGAGCGGGACCGTGGACGCCTTCGCCTATCTGGACGGGGAGCGCGAGGAGGGCGGACGGCGGGGCTTCTTCGGGAGACTGTTCCGGTGATATGGCGTATCTTGAGATTCTGACCCGTACCCAGTTGGTTCTTGTCGCAACTTCTTTCATTTTGGGCTTGATTTTTGGCGCGTTTTACGATATAATAAGATTTGTATATATCCTGGGCGGACTTTTGTCGCTCGACGGGAGAAAGACAGTCGAACGGAAGGGAACCCTGCCGTTCTGTTGTCGACTTTTCGCGGATCTTGCCGTGAGCCTCGTCATGGGCGCAGCCTTTGCCGTCTTTGTGTACTGGGTCAACGACGGGCAGTTCCGCTGGTTCATGGCTGCGTTCGCGGCAGGCGGCTTCGCCCTGTGGCGGGTCACGCTGTCGGTTCCGGCGATGTTCTGTGCGGACCGTCTGGCGCGGCTTCTCAAGGCGGCGGTCCGGATTCTGCTGATCGTACCCGTCGGGCGGATCCTTTCGCTGGCGGCCCGGGGATCCCGGAGCCTCGGCAGACTGACCGCACGGCTCTCCGTGACCCTGTACCGCGAGACGGCGGGAAGAGCCGTCCGGAGGTCCCGACGGAAGAGGGCGCTGGATCGGACGGAGAGAGCCCGGCTCCGGCTGGCCGAGGATGTATCATTTGAAGGAGAGGAGGGGACGCGGCCTTGAAAAACAACGGATTGTTCCGAAATATGTTTGTGCGCGTGAGCATCCTGGCGGTCGTGGTCTTCTTCGTCTTCAGTTTTGTCACGGTGCGCCTCAAGCAGAACGATCAGGAGGCGCAGGCCGAACAGCTCCGGGAGGAGATCGACCGGACCCGGGAGTATATCAACGAGCTTCAGGCGGAAATCGACCGTCCCTTCGACAGCGAGTACGTGGCGGAGATTGCCCATGAGAAGCTGGGACTGCGTTTCCCGCAGGAGATTGTGTTTTACAGCGGCGATGACAACTGACCGGGAAGGGTCCTGCGCAAAAGACGCGGGATCCTTGTCTTTATACCGGTCTCTGAATACCGAAACGGACCCGACGGGGGAGGATGGGATATGAACCGGACAAAGGAGCGGATATGGAACGCCGTTCTGATCATTCTGTCAGCCGGACTGCTGGTTTCCACGGTCTGGCTGGCTGTGCTGTACCGGACTGAAGCCGGGCGTCTGAAAAGTGCCCGGGAGGAGAGGGCGGCCATGGCGGTCCGTCTTGCGGATCTGAGCGCGGAGCTGAAGGACCTGAACGCCGAGCTGGACGCGCTGGAGGCCGGGAAAAAAGCCGCCGAATCCGAGGTGAAGGAAAAGACCCTCAAAATCGACGGCCTTGAATCCATGATCGAGCTTCTGGAGGATGCGCAGGAGGGCATGGAGGAGAGCAACGGCCAGCTGAGCGCCAGACTGGCGGAGGCCGGTCGGATGGCGGACAGCCTGCGCGGCGACGTGGACACCCTGAATCGCAAGATCGAGATGCAGACCGAGAAGATCAACGCGCTCCGGAGCAGAAGCAGCGAGCTGAAGGAGACGGTGGCCGGTCTGGAGGAGGAGCTGAAGGACGCCCGGGAGGAGATCCGCGCCTGGGAGGAGGCCGCCGCTCCCCTGGCCAGCCCCATGGGACAGGAGGTGGGCGAGCTTCTGACTCTGACAGCGCCGGAGGAACCGGACGAGACCGCGCCGGACGACGGGAACGCCCCGCCGGAGGAGGAGGAACCGGACTCCAATCCGGAAGAGCCCGGGGCAGGGGAGTCCGTCGGCGTGGATCCTGAGCCTGTGAACGGTGAGAACCTCGGGCCGGTCCCGGAACAGTCCGTCGGGGAGACGCCGGTTCAGCCCGCAGAGCCGGAGCCCACTCCCGCGGAGCCGACTCCGGCCGAACCGGATTCCGTGACGTCGGAGCCCGTCGAGACGCCTCCCGCCGAGTCCGCGGATCCCGCGCCCGCCCAGCCGGCTCCGGTCCGGTCCTCGGTGAGGGAGTCCTCCCTGCCGGAGACCGAGCCCGTGAACGTGCTGATGCGGTACATGGAGGGCGGCGCGCCCCTTCGGTGGGACTGGGTGCCCGGAACCAACCGGCTCATGGAGATCTATCCCACTCTGGCTTACTACTACGAGGACCTGACCACCGGGGACTCCGTGTCCTACAATCCCGACGTCATCACCTACGCTGCAAGCCTCATCAAGGTGCCGTACCTGTATTCCGTCCTGCTGGAGCTGGAGGAATTTGAGGCGGGCCATCCGCGGGGAGCCGACGGGAAGATCGTCTACGGCCCCGGTGAGGAGAAGTACAATCTGGACGAGATCTGGGTGTACGATCCCGCCACCATGTACGAGGAGGGCTCCGGCGAGATCATGGAGATGCAGGCCGGGGTCAGCATGCCCGTGCGCCAGCTCTTCGAGTACGCCATCCTGTACAGCGACAACATCGCCTGGATGCAGCTCTATTACCGCTTCGGCTACGACTCCTTCTACCGGCTCATGGGACGGCTGGGCATCCAGGGTACCAATGTGGACTTCATGGATCTGACAGCCCGGGACTGCGCGAAGATCCTGGAGGACGTCTACGGGTATTTCGCGCGAGGCTCCGAATACGCCCTCTGGATGCAGAATCTCATGTCCCGCTCCAAGTACGGCCACCTGATCGCCGAGCACTATCCCGGCATCCTCGTCTGCCACAAATACGGCTGGGACGTGGAGTCCTACCACGACATGGCCATTGTGTACGACGAGCATCCCTACATTCTTGTCATCATGACCGACTACGAGGACGGCGGCGCAACGGCCGCGCAGTATTTCTCCGACGTGGTCGGCATGACGAAGGTCATCCACGCCACCAACCGATGACGGAGGATCCGTTTTCGGAGAATTATCCCACAGAACAGTCAGACCGCTCCGCTCTTCTGAACGGACGGTCTGTTTTTTCATGGATTTCCGCCTCTTCCGGCAAACGGAAATTCTCCGGTGCAGACGCTGGAAGAGGCGGAAAATTGTGCAAATAACATGAAACAATCCTGCAACAATGTTTCAGTTATGTTGCATATGCATAAAAATCATTGACTTTGTCCCGGCCTTGTGGTATCATGTCGGCGTCGGCGAGAGAGACCGACAACGAACCAAGATCCCAAGGAGGACAAATGATGAAAAGACGAATTCTCACCGCGGCGCTGGCAGCCCTGATGATCGCGGGTTCCGCCGTTTCGGTCGGCGCGAAAACCTACGACGACGTGAAGGACGACAGCCGGGGAGCCGCGGAGATTTCCATGCTGTCCGATATCGGCGTCATCAAGGGAACGTCGGAGGGAGAGTTCTCCCCGGACGAGCTGGTGAGCCGGGAGCAGATGGCGTCCCTTCTGTTCCGCCTGATGCTGGGCCGGGACGACGCCGGACGGAAAAACACCACCCGCTTCGAGGACCTGTACGAGCCCTATTATAACGGAGCGATCTCGTGGGCCAACGCATCCGGCTATATCCGGGGCACGTCGGAGAAGACCTTCGATCCCCGCGGCGGCATCACCAAGCAGGACGCCATGACCATGCTGGTCCGCGCCCTGGGTCAGGAGAACTCCTCCATGAACGCCGGATATCCCTGGTCCTACATCAATCAGGCCGTGCGCATGGGCCTGGACCGGAATCTGGAGGACGTCCGGTATACCGACACCCTCACCCGGGCCGAGTGCGCCGTGATCCTGGCCAACGCCCTGACCGCCGACATGCTGGTGGTACGGAACGCTCCCAACGGCGCGGCGGTCACCGAAGCCACCACCGTCATTGAGGAGGTGTTCGGCTACGAGATGACCGAAGCCGTGCTTGTGGCCACCAACCACTACGCCATGGAAGGCGATCCGGTGGTCAAGACCGGATTTGCGGCCTTCCGGACGGCAGACGGAAAACGGTTGGTCGCGGACGCTGCCGGAACGGGCATTGCCGACGCGGACGAGCATCTGGGCGAGACCTTCCGCCTGGTCATGAAGAACGGAAACGGCGTGGAAACCATCCTGTCCGCCGTGCCCGCCTCCGAGCGCGAAACCTACGGCTCGCTCACGATCGAAAAGGGCAAGGTGAAGCTGGGCGGCGAGACCTATACCCTGGTGGAGAAGTACTCCGACGCTCTGTCCACCAACGACAGCGAGCTGATCCTCCGGGCCTACGGTGAGGACGGCAGGCTCCGCACCGTGAAGGACGTGGACGAGCTGAAAAAGCTCCTGGGCTTCTACCGCGTGGACGTGGTGAAGAGCGCGTCCGGGGCCTCCGCCCTGCTGATGCCTCTCTCCCTGGGCAGACTGGACATCGACGACGACGGAAGGATCAACCTGGCGGACAACGAGAAGAACTACACCCTGGTGAATCCCGAGGGCGCCGTGAACGGCGAGTATGTTCTGTACTACAACAATAAATCCTCCCGCCGCCTGATCATCGCGGACGTCTGCTCCGTGGTGTCCGGCACCGTCAACCGCCTGACCTCCGGAACGGTCCGCATCGGCGAGGAGACCTACGATCTGGGCTGCGCCGGAGCCGGCATTCTCCCGGATCAGATCGCAGAGAAGCTCACCTTGGGCCGCACCGCAACGGTGGTGCTGGAGCAGGGAGCGGCCGTTGCCGTGGTGGAGGGCGTCGTGACCGCCAGGGACAGCCGGTATCTTACCGCCCTGACCGACGCCTTCCGGGTCTACATGGACGGCAGATTCGGCTATGTGATGACCGCCTTCCTCGACGGACGCGAGCAGAACATCGCCGTGAAGAACGCGGACGCCAAGGCCGGCGAGGTGTACCGGTATCTGGAAACCGACGGCCTCTACACCCTCATCCCGGCGGAAAGCAGGGACGGCATCCTCATTTCCGGTTCCCGCGCCTTCATTCAGAAGGACAAGGGGCTGGACGAGATCGCCCTGGTGATCCGCTCCGCGAAGAACGCCTCCCTGGTGCAGGTGGGACGGAACACCTTCGCCCTGAACGCGGGTGACTCCGAGCTTCTCACCTCCGTGCCCGGGCTGAATACCGTCACCTTCATCGCGGACGCCGACTCCATCGCCGCCGTCTGCTCCGACGACGCCTGGACCGAAAAGCACGGCGCGGCTATCGGCGAGATCCGCATCGAGGACGGCGCATCCGTCACGGCGGTCTTTGACAACGAGGTCGGCTCCGTGGAAACCCTGAAGTACCTGTCCATCAATAACGGCGCCTTCGGTTCCTACTCTCCCGACGCCTCCGCGGTCCGCATCCTGGCCCTGAACGGCAGAGTGTACGAGGACGGCAGGACGCTGGCGGAATACA
>CACYWX010000194.1 GCA_902778205.1 uncultured Ruminococcus sp.
CGCAGTCCCCGTGCTTCCCCAGATAATCGTACTCGATGTGGCAGGAGTACAGGGAGGGAACGGGCTTCACCATCTCAAAGACATCCCCGTCGGCGTCTCTGCCCCGGACCGAGAAGCCGTTCATGTCGTGGACCATGACGCCCTCTCCCAGCCGGATGAAACCCCGGGCGTTGGGCAGGGAGTCCACCGTCACAGCCAGCTCTCCGCTGGAGTAAACGCCTCTTGCCACCTCGTCCCGCACGTTGGCCCGCTCCCATTCGTACCAGTCCGGAATGTGGGAGAAGCCCGCGCCGTCCGGAGATTCCAGCTCCCCGAGCTCCGTCATGGTCCATTCCGCCCCGCAGGAGGAGCAGATCAGCCGGGTCCCGGAGGAGGTCATGCAGAATTCCTCACGGCAGACGGGGCATTGGTACAGGACCTTGTGGAGCCCCTCGGCCCTCTTCGGATACCTGACGCGGATCCCGCGCTCCTTCTGCCAGCGGTATTCGTCGTAGCGGAAGGCGTCGGCTACGGTGCGGCTGATCTCCTCCGGGGAGGTCTCCTGCAGCCGGTCCGGGGTGTAGAGCAAGGTCATCTCCGCCTCCGTGGGAGCGACGTCCCGGTCGTGCAGGTTCCAGAAGGGAGAGTTGATGTGGTGGCCGCGGCAGATGAAGGTCACCACCGGCACCTTCAGAAGACGGCAGAGCATCCCGATGGACTCCGGGAGCACGGCGGTGGTGCCGCAGAGGGAGTACCGCGCCTCCGGATAGAGCACGATCACGTCGCCGTTTTTCACGGTCCTCTGCAGATTCCGGATCAGGGAGACGTCGCTTGTGAACTTGCGCTTGCAGATGCACCCCACGTCCCGGAGCAGCTTCTCCCTGCCGATGAAGCCGTCGATGGCTACCACATAATTGGCACGGTGCGGCCAGATGGCACGGGTGGCGGCCTTGAAATCGAAGAAGGCGTTGTGATTGCACAGGAGCAGATACGGCGGCCGGAGCCCCTCCGTTCCGGTCCTTGTCAGCTTCATCCTGTGGCTGAGCACGTCCGGCAGACTGACCGCGATGGTAAGCGGATGAAGATACCATTTCGTGTGTCCGGGCCGGACGCTCATGTCGAACCGCTCAAAATCCTGCTTCATCATCAATCCCCCGAAGTGTCGTGCAAAACGCCTCCCGCATTCCCATCCCCGGATTTCGGAAAGCGTCCCGCCCGTCCGTATTATAGACGACGGGGAGTGGAAAGTCAAGCCGCGGAGCCGATCCGGAGGCAGTTTTTCCGGGGCCCGCTTGACAACGGAACCGGACGGCGGTACAATGGCACCGGAATCATGAAAAAGGAGCAGAAAAACATGGCGCTGGACGACGAAACCTTCCGGGTGATCACGGAATACTGCAGCAGATCCAACAACGGACCGGACGACGCGCGGCGGGCGGACATGCTGGGACTCGGAGGCCGGGACGTGAAGGTGGCCCCCGGAGCCGTGATCCGCGTCCCTCAGGAGCAGATCGGGCGGAATGTCTACATCGGCCTTTACAGCTATCTGAACGGAAACGTGACCGTGGGGGACAACACCCTCATCGGCCCTCACTGTTCCCTGGCCGCCGGGAACCACAAGTTCGATCCGGCCACGGGCTGGTTCTCCGCCAGGACGGAGCGGGACGGGGACGACAGCATCGTGATCGGCGCGGGATCCTGGCTGGCCTCGGGCGTCACCGTCACCGGCGGCGTGAAGTTGGGGAGGGCCAATCTGGTGTGCGCCGGGGCTGTGGTGACGAAATCTACCCCGGATTACGCCATCTTGGCGGGGATCCCGGCTGAGCAGGTGGGACGCATCGATCCCGTCACGGGGGAATATCACTGGTTTTCGAGGGAGGGCGGCCATGGGGAGGCTTGAGCAGATCCGGAAAAGGCCCGGCGAGCTGTTCCCCTTCCCGGAGGACGGGAGGCTGGCGGAGGAGAATCCCCCCTGCCTGTCCTGGCTGAAGGTCCCCGGGCATCGGACGTACACGGCGGCGGTGTACCGGGACGGGGTTGAGATCTGGCGGGGAACCACGGAGAAAAACTGGCTGATCCCCGATCCTCTGCCCGGTCCGGGGGAGTATGCCTGGAACCTGTTTTCGGAGGGGGACGAGCGCGGCCTGTGGCGGTTCACCCTGTCCCCGGACGCCGTGACCGTCCGCCGGACCACCGGGGAAGCCCTGTACGACGCGGTTCCGGAGGAGAGGCCCCGGCATCTCTTTGCCGTAAAGGATCTCGAAGCGCTCCGATGCCGGACAGCCGTCTGCGAAGCGCTCCGCCGCACCGTCGATCTTGCCATGGCGGACGGGATCCCGGAGCGGCCCATGTATCACCGGGATCCGGACGCGTTGCCCTACCGGGAGTATTTCGGACGCTTCCGGGATTTCTGCGACCGGGACCTCGTCGCCTGCGCCCTGGCCTATGCCGTATTGGAGGACCGGGCGGCGGGAGAGCATGGAAAGGAGCTGCTCCTTGCCTTCTGCGACTGGAATCCGGCGGGACCTTGCTCCCTGACGGGACGCTGGGGGGACGAGGTGGGACTGTCCATGGCCCGGTGCCTGCCCTCCGCTCTGGATCTGCTCTGGCCTCTTTTGACCGACAAGGAGCGGAACTACGCCGCCGATACCGTCCGTGCCTACGGGGATCAGTGCTTCCGGCGGCTGGAGAGGCTGGATTTCACCCAGAATCCCGGGGACTCCCACGCCGGACGCATTCCCGCCTATCTCGGCGAGGCGGCGGCGGTTCTGAAGGGGACCGGAGTCCAGAGCCGGGAGGAGGCGGTCCGGTGGCTGGACGCGGCGCTGGACATTTACGGCGGGATCTTCCCCTATTACGGCACCCCGGACGGCGGATGGGCCGAGGGACCCTTCTATGCGTCGTCCTACGTCAAGTGGTATCTGCCGTTTTTCTCCCTGGTGGAGCGGTATACCGGCTGCCGGTTTCTGGACAGGCCCTTCTATCAGCGTCTGTCGCAGTTCCTTCTGCATTTCGCGTCCCCGTATTTTGAGAACCATCCCTTCGGCGACGGCTACTGGTGCGGGACGGAGGATCCGGAATGGCCCGGCTTCTTCGCACAGAATCCTCTGAGGGTGTACGCAGCGCGGACCGGGCCGGAGCCTGCGCGGAAGAGATCGGAGGAGGCGGAGCGGGCGGATCGCTATCTTCTGCACCTCCTGGACCTGTTCCTGCCGGAGGGGGAGCCGCCCCGGACCCTTCTGAACGGAGAGGCGGAGAACACGGCGGTCTTCCCCGACGCGGGATTTGTCGCCATGCACACCGCCCTCCCCGACCCGGAGCGGGATCTGGCGGTGCTGGCCCGGGCGTCGAAATTCGGCTCCGACAGCCACCGGCACGCGGATCAGGGCTCCTTCGCGCTGTTTTATAAGGGTATCGCGCTGGTGTCGCCCTCCGGCTATTTCGGCCGGGAATACGGATCGGAGCATCACCGCCTCTGGTGCAGGACCACCCGGGCCCACAACGCGGTTCTGGTGAACGGGGAAGGGCAGGCCGTGGGATCCATGGAATCCGTGGGGAAAATTGTCTCCTGCCATGACGACGGGAACCGGAAAACCGCTGTGCTGGATTTGAGCGCCGCCTATCCCTCCCTGACTCTGTGGCGGCGGACCCTGATTCTTGAGGCGGACCGGCTGACGGTGACGGACGAGCTCGAAGCGGAGGAGGAAGTCGAGATCACCTGACCCATCCACACCCTGTCGAGACCGGAGGCGGACGGAAACGCGGTCTCACTCACCCGGCGCGGCGTGCGGATGCGGGCGGAACCTCTGGAGGGAGACCTGACCCTTTCAGAGATCCTCGACCGGTTCCCCGTGGATCTGAACGCCGGAGTGCCCGACGCTTACCGCGTGACCATGCCGCCCCAGTATCACGTGTACTGGCGAACCGATAAAAAGCGCCGCCACCGGATCACCGTGCGGATGACCGTGACAGAGGTGGATGAATAAATCGATCCCGGACGCGGCGTGAAAACCGTATCCGGGATTGTTCCGTTATGGAAGATCGATCGTGCCGGACCCTCACCCCTGCAGCAGCGGGATCTTGTCGTCCTCCGTCAGGTCCAGCAGATCGATGATGGTCTCGAAATTGGCCTTCGCCTCGGCCAGTCCGGCCGGATGATGGGCGTCGCTGCCCAGATAGAATTTGCAGCCCTCCTCCCGCGCGATGCGGTAGGGCAGAAGCGTGAGGCGCGCGGTCTCCTCATCCATGTTCCGCGCCGGGAAGTTCAGCTCGATGCCGATCCCGCGCTTTGCCGCCTTTTCGAAGATCCGGTGGTATTCCTCCTCGGGGATCAGCCGCAGGACCTCCAGATAACGGTTCCGCCAGATGAGACTGCAGGTCAGATGAGCCACGCCCACCTTCCCGAAGGGCAGATCCGCGTCCAGCAGAGCGTCGAACCGGCTGCTCCACAGGGCGGCTCTCTCCTCCGCGCCCTCGCTGCCGTCCAGGGTGAACCCGTCCATGTGCAGATGCGTGGTGGGGACGATGATGAAGTCCAGCTCCTTCACCACGGCCGGTGACACGCCGATGACGCAGTGCCGGTCCATGTCGGTCTCGCATCCGAAGAGGAAGCGGACCTTGTCCGACTGCGGCAGGGGCAGAGCCTCCCTCGTGCGTTCATAGGGCTGAGCCGCATACCAGCCGGACGCGCCGGGAACGGCAGGATCCCACATGTGGTCCGTCAGGCAGAGGGTTTTCAGACCGTATTCCTCTCCGTAGGCCAGAATGGCGGCCGGATTCTGCGCGGGATCGCCCGAACAGAGGGAGAGCTCGGAGTGGATGTGCAAGTCGTGATCTGCTTTGAAGCGCATGACAGCCTCCAATTAAGCTGATTTCAAGGATTAAAGGAGTCCGGACATTCCGGATTCGGCGGCTTCATTATAGCACGCGCCGGGCGGGATGTCAAGAAGCGGGGCGGGATCCCGGAATCCTTGACAAACGGCGGGAAATATGGTATGATGGCAGAGGAAATAACCCAATCACAAATTACGGAGGATGACATGAAGCTGCGATCCATTCTTTCCCTGCTTCTGGCGGCCGGGATGCTGGTCTCCTGTTCCACCGCCGGTCCGAATACCCCTGAGGAAACCGCGCAGACCGGTCCCGCCTCTGTCACGCCCGAAGCGGAGGCCGCCGGGGAGGACGCCGAGACCACGGACGGCCGGGAGGCTTACGCGCCGCAGCTGCCCGAGCGGAACTACGACGGATACACCTTCCGCATCATGTCCCGGGATGACAGCATGCACACCTATCCCGTCCACACGCGCGATCTGATTGCCGAGGAGCAGACCGGGGAGGCGCTGCACGACGCGGTTTTTGCCCGCAACGCACAGATCGAGGACCAGCTCGGCATCAAGATTACGATTTTCACCGAGAACGAAACCGTGAGCGAGACCACCCCCAACAATCTGGTGGAGGCCTCGGTAATGGCGGACAGCGACAAATACGACATGCTGGCCACCCACATGATCTACGGAGCCAACTCCGCCGTCAAGCATGTTTTCCTGAACTTCCGCGACCTTGAGTATACCGACTATTCGAAGCCATACTGGAACCCCGCGGCACAGGCGGCCTTCTCGGTGGTCGCCGTATCATTCAAAACACAGTCCGACTTCTGCTTCAGCTCCAACGACAACACCCAATGCATGGTGTTCAACAAGAAGCTGGCGGAGGACTTCGGCGTGGGCGACCTGTACAGCATGATCCATGAGGGCACGTGGACAAACGACGCGTTCAGCACCATTGCCGAGAGCGTGGCCATCGACGCCAACGGTGACGGCAAGATGACCGAGGATGATGTGTTCGGCTACTTCATCGGAGGTACGAGCGGACTGATCAATTTCCTCTTCGCCGCCGACCTGCATGTCACCGCCAAGGACGAGGAAAACGTCCCCTATCTCGACCTGATGTCCGAGCGCACCGTCTCGGTGTTCGAATGGGCCTACAAACTGGCGCACGCGGACTGCTCCTATACCGTCTCCTCCTGGGTCAGCCCGGACGTGCCGCGCATCTTCGGAGCGGATCACGCGCTGTTCATGACCACGCAGGTGGGTGTGATCGAGGATCTGCGGGAGATGGAGGCGGACTTCGGCGTGCTGCCCTACCCGAAATGGGACGAGCAGCAGCAGAACTACGGACACTATGTGGACGGACACGCGACGCTTATGGCGATTCCCAAGACCTGCCGCGATCTGGAGCGCGAGGGGATCTTTCTTGAGGCGATTTCCTACGAGTCCTATCTCTCCTGCCTGCCGGTGTATTACGACGTTCTGATGACGAAGAAGAACGTGCGCGACGAGC
>CACYWX010000195.1 GCA_902778205.1 uncultured Ruminococcus sp.
TCTCGCTGGCGTCGGTCCGCGTGAAGGACGGGGATGCGGAGGGTAATTTCGCCGCCATGGAACGGGCCGTCCGGCAGGCGAAGGAGGAGGGAGCCGCGCTCTGCTGCTTCGGCGAATGCGTCCTTCAGGGCTTCAACTGCCTGACCTGGGCCTTCGGCGCGGACCGGGACACAGGCGTCTCCGTGAATTCCCCGCTGTTTTGCCGGATCCGCGCGCTAAGCCGGGAGACGGGGGTGGATCTGCTCTTCGGGTTCATCGAACGGGACGGGGACGCACTGTATTCCTCCTGCGCCCTGATCGCGGACGGGTCCCTGCTCCATCTCTACCGGCGGGTGTCAAAGGGCTGGAAGGAGTTTTCAAAAACGGACGGGCATTACCGGGAGGGCGGCGAGGTCCGTGTCTTCTTCTGGCGGGGGCTCCGGTGCCTGACCGCCCTGTGCGGCGATCTTTGGGACGACACGGCTTCCCTGTTCCGAGATCAGGCTCCGGACGTTCTGTTCTGGCCCGTGTATATCTGCTACACACCCGGGGAATGGGACGGCGGAGTCTGTCGGGAATATGCACAGCGGGCGGCGGAGTTCTCCTCCCGGACCCTGCTCGTCAATTCCCTCTGTGATCTGGACGGAAAACCGGACGCCTGGGGCGGATGTGCCGTGTTCCGGGACGGATCGGCCGAGGCCTCGCTCCCCATGGGTACGGAGGGGATCCTCACGGTGGAGCTATAAACGCTTCTTCAAATAAAGAACAGTCTCCGGGACGTGTCACGTCTCGGGGACTGTTTTCATGATCCTGTTCACTTTACGGTTGAGGCGCGGTCCAGGAACCGGCGGTACCGGGCTTCCTCCGGACTTCCGGGGAGGACCTCCCGGCCGGACTCGAAAAACCGGACGGTTGAGCCGCCGTCGGAGGGATGCGCTCCGATGAGATCCCCCAGGCGGCGCACGGTTCCCTCGTTGCCGTCGACGATGTCCGCTCCCGGAAAGAAGCGGCGGAAGCTGTCGCGGAAATACACGAAATGCGTGCATCCCAATACCACGGCGTCATAGGCCTGTCCGCGTCCGACGGTCTGCTCCAGCGCCGCCGAAACGGATTCCCAGTCGAACCGCTCCGCCTCCGCCAGCTCCACCAGGGCCGGCGTGGGAACGAGCTCTGGCTTTTGCGCCCCGGGAAAGCTCCGGTCGATCAGGGTGTGCAGCTTCTCCCCGCCGATGGTCAGCGGAGTCGCGCAGACCAGGATCCTTCCGGCTGGATGTCCGACGGCGGCGGGCTTGACGGCGGGCTCCATGCCCACAATGGGAACCGGAAAGGTCTCCCGCAGGACCCGGATCGCCATGCTGGTGGCGGTATTGCAGGCCACAACCACCGCCCCGGCTCCGTGGGAGATCAGGAACCGGACCGCCTCCGTGGAATACTCCGTCACCTCTTCCCGGGTCCGGATCCCGTAGGGGACGTGGTCCGTGTCGGCGTAGAACAGATAATCCGCGCCGGGGATGTGCCGGAGAGCGGCCGCCAGAACGGTGATCCCGCCCGCGCCGGAGTCGAATAAGCCGATTGTCTTGCGTTCCTTCAAAGCAGTACCCTCTGATGGTCGGATCGATGTCGGGCGGCGCGTACCGATCCCGGGATCCCTCGCCGGGGCACGGCCGCAAAAGAAAAGGCCCGGGATGCCGGACCGAAAAAGAAAAAGCTAGTGGAGGGGATTGAACCCTCGACCTGCTGATTACGAATCAGCTGCTCTACCACTGAGCCACACTAGCGTTTGCCGAACGAATTCAGCCTGTTTATTATACACGATCCTCCCCGGTCTGTCAAGAGGTTTCGGCAAAATTGGTCCGAAAAATCTCCCGTCAGGCCCCGGACCTCAGACTCACGGTGCAGAAAAGGACCGCGGACTGTCTTCCAATCCGCGGTCCCGGAATGATCGGACCTTATTCGGCGTCCTTGTTGTCGGAGACGGCGTCCTCCACCTTCTCGACGGCTTCTTCCGCAGCGTCCTCAGCCTTTTCGGCCAGATCGCAGGCGGCGTCCTTCACCTCTTCGGACTTCTCGGAGACGGTGTCGGCAATATTGGCGAAGAATTCCTCGGCCTTGTCCTTGGCTTCGTCAAAGGCGTCGGCTACGGTCTCTTCCGCTTCCTCGACGGCCTCAGTCACGGGAGTCTCGGGCTCAACCTCCACGAGGGTATCCTGCTTCGCGCCGCAGATGGGGCAGAAGTTGACGTTCTCGTCGATCTCATGGCCGCAGGAGTCGCAGATCCGCACGTTGCGGAGCTTGGCGATCTGCTTGTTGAAGGAAGCGATGTCCGCCTTCAGCTTGTCGGCCTTCATGATATAGGCGGCGATGTCGCTGGTGCAGTCCTCACCGCTGCGCTCGGCGGTGTAGAACAGACGGCCGATCTCCTCGTAGACGGAGCTGAGCTTGCCCTCGGCGGACTTGACGGCGACCTTGAGCTTCACGAGATTGGTGACCTCGCCGGTCTTCTTCACGGCGCGGTCTGCAACGCCCGTCGCGCTGCGCTTGATTTCATCGAAATTGAAATTCGCCATATTGGATTCCTTTCTCAAACCTGTTTGGTTGGGGGTATTGATCTATACCTCTTTATTATACACGCTTTCAGCCCGGAAGTCAAATTAAAACTCCATGAAAAACGCCTGAAATTGTAAATATTTCCGCAGAAAACCGGAAATCCCCGCCGCATACAGCCGACGGAGTGAGGACATACTGGAAGAGACATTCCGAAAGGAGGCTGTTTCCATGACCGGAAAGCTATACAGAGATTACGCGGACGGACGCGCTAAGAAATCCCCCCTCGTCAGGGACTGCGCCGTCGCCTGGCTGATCGGAGGGCTGATCTGCGCGGGCGGCGAGGGACTGAGGCGATGGTATCTCACACTGACCGGTGATCCCGAGGACGCGGGGCTGATGGTGTCCGCGACCCTGATCGTCCTGACCGCCCTGCTGACGGGTCTCGGCGTGTTCGACAAGCTGGCCCGTCACGCGGGAGGCGGTACGCTGGTGCCCGTCACGGGCTTCGCCAATTCCATCGCCTCCGCCGCTCTGGACAGCAAGAGCGAGGGCTTCGTCACCGGCGTCGGCGCGAAGATCTTTACCGTGGCAGGGCCGGTGATCCTCTATGGGACAGCCGCCGGCATGCTCCAGGGACTGATCCTCTGGATCGCCGGACTGTTCTGAAAATCAGCCGGAGGGCATCACCACGAAGCAATTGTTGATCCAGCGCTCGTGGCCCAGGCTCGGGCGGTTGACGTACTCTCCCGCGTACACCATGGCCGTGGAGGAGCCTCCGTCCAGCATGGCAGCGTTCACCGCTCCCTCCGCCAGCATCACGTCCTGAAGCACGTCCAGATCGCATCCCACGCTCCAGTCCGCCTGACGCCCGTCGATGACCAGCAGAAGCATCTCGCCTGTCTGCCGCTGTCCGATGGCGGTCCGGGGCGCGATTCCCCAGCCTCCCGTGCCGTTCTGGATCATTCCCTCTCCGTTGACCACCAGGAAGGGAGCGAAAGACACTGCGCTGACGATGCCGTTTGTCAGAGCCCAGTCCGCCGTGCAGTGGCGCAGGACCAGAGCTCCCGAGGTGTTGATCCCGATCATGTTGTACACCGTGTCGTCGGCGGTCAGCGGGCAGACCAGCGCTCCCTCCTCGATGAGGAGACCGCCGGGAGTCCCGCCGTTGGAGTCGTAGTTGGGACCGTCCACGAAGCCGCCGCCGTTGATGCCCGCCACCGCGCCGTTGTTCGTCACCATGGTCATGACGTTCTCGCCGCATTCGTACTGCATGGAGGTGTCCCGCAGACGGACCCGGGTGGGATCGGTCACCAGCATCACATAGCCGCGCCAGGTCAGCCCGGAGACCGCCTTCAGATACACCCCACTCTCCAGGCAGTCGTACCCCTCGGCAATGTAGGAATCCCCCGTGGCCGCGCGACGCTCAGCCTCAAGAGCCGCCCTTGCCGCCGCCGTATTCAGAGCGGGAGCGGACGAGAGGATCTCCTCCAGAGCTCTGCCGGGTGCTTCTTCCGGCTCATCCGCGGGCGCTTCGGTCTCCTCCTGCTCGGCGGCCAGGGAATCGAGGGAAACCATGATGCGGGAGAGGATCCAGTCCGCCGCACCTGCGCTTCCCGCCTCCAGAAGATCCGTCATGTCCTCCGGCTCGGGAGCATCGTTTTCCTCCGTTTTCTCCTGTTCGGGCACGCTCTGCTCCATGGCCTTTTTCAGCGCGTCCGCCGCCGCCTCTCCGATGGAGGGAGAGGTCCCGGTCAGATCTCCGCCGCCCTGCGGGAAGGTGAGGATTTCGGAGTCATGGCCGCTGTCATCCACTTCGTTCTCCCGCATGATCCGGTCGATGGTTTCGTCGGAGAAGAAGGCGGTGGCCAGGTACTTATGGGACATGGTCCTCATGGCGGAACATACCCAGATGGTCTGAAGCCGCGGGGACAGACCCGCCACGATCAGGAGCCAGAACAGGATGGCGCAGAGAGCGCAGAGACCCGCCGCCCCCGCCGCGATCCATGAAAACACGCGGACTGCTTTTTTCATTCCGTTCCTCCTCCTGTTCCCGGGATCCGCTTCGTGTGAGCCGCGGATCCCGATACCGGTTGGACGGCCGTGGACGAAAAAAGTTCCGCGTGCTGTCTCTTTTTTACAGTTTGTTCAGAAATCGGCGGTCACTCGGCCTTCGCTCCGTCTCGGATATACCGGTCGATGGCGGCGGCGGCTGTTTTCCCGGCTCCCATGGCCAGAATGACCGTGGCCGCTCCGGTGACCGCGTCTCCGCCGGCATAGACGCCGGGACGGGAGGTGGCTCCGTTCTCGTCCGTAATGATGCCGCCCCACTTCGCGCATTCCAGCCCCTCGGTGGTGGACCGGATCAGCGGATTGGGGCTGGTGCCGATGGCCATGATCACGCAGTCGGCGTCGATGGTGAACTCGGATCCCTCGATCACTACGGGACGGCGGCGTCCGCTGTCGTCGGGCTCGCCCAGCCCCATGCGGACGCAGGTCATCCGGGCGGCGTTCCCGTTCTCGTCGGGCAGGATCTCAACGGGATTGGACAGGAGGCGGAAGATGATCCCCTCCTCCTTCGCGTGCTCCACCTCCTCGGCTCTGGCGGGCAGCTCCTCCTCGCCGCGGCGGTAGACGATGTACACGTTCTCCGCGCCCAGTCTCTTCGCGCACCGGGCCGCGTCCATAGCCACGTTGCCGCCGCCCACCACCGCCACATTCTTTGCATGGGCGATGGGGGTGTCCGCTCCGTCCCGGTATGCCTTCATGAGGTTGATGCGGGTCAGGAACTCATTGGCGGAGTAGACGCCGCAGAGGTTCTCGCCCGGAATCCCCATGAACCGGGGCAGTCCGGCGCCGGTGCCCACGTAGACGGCCTCGAAGCCCTCGTCCTCAAAGAGCTCGTCGATGGTGACGGCCTTGCCCACCACGGTGTTGGTCTCGATCTTCACGCCGAGAGCCCGGAGAGTGTCGATCTCCTTCTTCACGATGGCCTTCGGGAGACGGAACTCGGGGATGCCGTACACCAGCACGCCGCCGGGCGTATGGAGCGCTTCGAACACCGTCACGTCGTAGCCCAGCTTTGCCAGATCCCCGGCGCAGGTGAGGCCGGAGGGACCGGATCCGATAACGGCGGCGCGGTGTCCGTTGGGCGCGGGTCTGACGGGCGCCTCGTCAGAGTGCTCGTTGTGCCAGTCGGCGGCGAACCGCTCCAGACGGCCGATGCCAACGGGCTCACCCTTGATGCCGCGGACGCACTTGGCCTCACACTGGCTCTCCTGGGGACATACCCGTCCGCAGACCGCGGGAAGAGAGCTTGACTCCGCGATGATCTGATACGCGCCCTCGTAGTCCCCCTCGGTGATTTTTTTGATGAAGTGCGGGATTTTGATATTGACGGGACATCCCGACACGCAGGGCATGTTCTTGCAGTTCAGACAGCGGGCGGCCTCGTCCAGCGCAAGAGCCTCCGTATAGCCGAGGGCGACCTCTTCGTAGTTTTTGTTCCGGACGTCCGAAGACTGGGAGGGCATTTCGTTCTTCTTCAGACTCATGTTCGGCATATCAAAGCACCTCCTTCTTCAAGAGACTGCACTCGCGGGCGTTCCGCTCAAAGGCCCTGTACATGGCGCCGCGCTTCATGGCCTCGTCGAAATCGGGACCGTCCACACAGGCGAATTTCGTCTTTCCTCCCACCGTCAGACGGCATCCGCCGCACATGCCGGTGCCGTCGATCATGATGGGATTCATGCTGACCACGGTTTTGACGCCGAACTCCT
>CACYWX010000196.1 GCA_902778205.1 uncultured Ruminococcus sp.
CTGGAGGGCAGGCCCACGGGCGTCAGCGGCTCCTGCGCCGTCTGCGTCATGGAGGGGAGCCGTCCCCTCATCGCGGAGGTCCAGGCCCTGGTGACGCCCACGGTGTTCCCCTCTCCCCGCCGCACGTCCAACGGGGTGGATTACAACCGGGTCTGCCTCCTCCTGGCGGTGCTGGAGAAAAGGCTGGGGCTGAAATTCTCCGCCTGCGACGTGTATCTGAACGTCATCGGAGGACTGCGGCTGGACGAACCGGCGGCGGACGCGGCTGTGTGCTTCGCCCTAATCTCCTCCCTCCGGGACATCCCGGTGCCGGACGACGCCATCGCTTTCGGGGAGCTGGGGCTGTCCGGGGAGTTCCGGTCCGCGGCGTCGGTGGAGCAGAGGGTGAACGAGGCCGTCCGCCTGGGCTTTAAGAGCATCGCCCTGCCGAAGCGTTGTGCCTCCCGGGCCGGGGATCTGCCGGAGGGCTGTTCCCTGACGCCCATGTCGGGAATCTACGACGCCTTGAAGATCTTCCGGGAGAAGGAAAAGGATCCCGGATAAGGACATCGGCATCCGAGAAGCCGCCGCGCATCCCCTGAACCGGGAGGTACGCTGCAGCTTCTTTTTTGTATTGTATTGATCGGCTCAGACTCTCTCCACCCTCACCCGTCCGCCGCCCAGATGGGTGAGACGGATGCCGTCCCGTTCCACGGTGGTCCCGGCAGGGATCAGACCGTCGGAGGAGCGCGGATCCGGGCGGAGGTATTTCTCCGGCTCCGGAGGGATCAGGGTGACGCATCCCGCGCCGTTCTCCACCCTTCCGCTGATCCGGTACAGGACCACGCCGTCCCGCTCCAGCTCATTGTCCATACCCGCCGGGGTGCGGTATTCGGCCATATATCCGTTCTCCCCGTCCAGAGGCAGGTTGACCAGCTTCAGGCCGCCCGGCTCCCCAAGGGGCGTCAGGACCGCTTCTCCGCTCTCCCCGGGACCGAACTCCGTCACCTGATCGTCGTCGATCCACCCCAGCCTCCATTTGTGGTACCCGAGATAGTCCGGCGCGGTCCCCTCGATGAGTCCCATCAGATCGAAGGGTCCGCAGTGGGCAAAGCAGTCCCGCACGCCCTCCGGAACCTCGTACAGGTAGAGATCCGGCAGGCCGAGGATGTGCCCGGTCTCGTGGCAGAACAGCTTTCCCCGGCGGAAATGCATATCCGTGCCGAAGGTCACCACCAGACCGCATCCCGTGCCGTTCTTCGCCTTGACGGGCCAGCTCTTCGCCGCCATGGTGGGGGAGTATGGGACGGCGCTCCCCTCGACGGCTGCGATGTACACGATGTCATACGCGCCGAAATCCGCGTCCGGGACGGAGTCGAACACGTCCTGAATATAGGCCCGGTGCGTCTCCCAGCTGATGACCCGGTCCATGTGATAGTCCGCGTCGTCCTTCGGCAGGGTGACCCATTCCCCGTGAAGCGTCACGTCCATCCGGAGCCGCCCGTAGGACATCCGCCGGTAAAGCTCCAGGCCCTCCCCGGCCAGAATGTCGTAATAATACCGGACGTCGGGATGAGGAGAGTCCGAGGCGCGCCGGTTTGGAAAGTCCGCGCAGAGGAACAGGGCCTTCAGGGGAGCGCGCGCGTCGGCGCAGGAGGAGAGATCCACGTTGAATCCGGCGTTGAGGTCCTCCAGAGGAGAGGCGTATTTCGTCATGTCAGTTCACTTCCCAGGCAGCCGCGCCGTGCTTCGGAAGGAAGACCGCCACGTCCTCCGCCGGTCCCGACACCGCGCCGCTCCACATCTCCTTCAGAACGTACGCGCCGTCCAGCTCGATGTCCGACAGGGGAACGGTGATCTCCCCGTCCTCCTCGCCGGCGTTGAAGAGAGCCAGATAATGTCCGCCCGCCGCGTTCTCCGCCGTCCAGAGGATCCATTCGGTGCCGCCGGTCTTCCGTCTCCACACCGGATGCGCTCCGCGGGCGTTCTTGTGCATGGCGAGCAGGGGCCGGTTGGTCAGAAGGTCCAGGGTAAAGGCGTCGAAGCCCGGCATATCGCCGCCGATCATCAGAGGAGAACGGAAGATGGACCAGAGGGTCATCATGGTGCGCTGCTCGTCCTCGGTGAAGCGGGTGCGGTTTTCCCGGCCGTACACCTGACGGATGGGTCCCACGGGAAGCATATCCGCGTCCGGCCAGTTTCCCGCGCCGGTGTGGATGCACCAGGTCTTCGCCCGGTCGAACATGTCGTAGAGCAGACGCCAGTCGTCCCAGAAATCGTCGGTGATCCGCCACATCTGAGCGGTCTCCTTGTACAGCTCCGCCTTCTCCGGCAGGGCCGGTCCGGGAGACAGGGACAGCACGATCTCCCGCCCGCAGTTTTTCACGGCGTCGGACAGCAGGCGCAGCTCCTCCTCGCAGCGGGGCATTTCCCGGGCGATGTCGTCGCATTTGATGAAGTCCACGCCCCAGGAGGCGTACAGGGCCAGCAGGCTGTCGTAGTACTCCTTCGCTCCGGGCTTTTTCGGATCCACGCCGTACATGTCGGAGTTCCAGAGGCAGATGGAGGAGGGGTTGGCGACGTCCCGGGCGGTTTTGTCGGTGCCGAGAATCTTCGCGTTCCGGTGGACGGCCTGACGGGGAATCCCGCGCATGATGTGGATGCCGAATTTCAGGCCCAGGGAGTGGACGTAATCTGCGATAGGTTTGAAGCCCGCGCCGTCCGCGGAGGAGGGGAAACGATTGACGGCGGGCTGGAGGCGGGAGTATTCGTCCATGTCGAGGTCCGTGAAGGGATGGTAATTGTGGCTGTCGGCGGCGGGCTCGTACCACTGGATGTCCACCACCACGTATTCCCAGCCGAACTCCTTCAGGTGCTCGGCCATATAGTCGGCGTTGCGGCGGACGGTGTCCTCAGTGACGGCCGCGCCCCAGCAGTCCCAGCTGTTCCATCCCATGGGAGAGGTTTTCGCAGTCATATTCATGCTCCTTGATCATTTGATGAGGTCGGGGTTTTCCCCATTATACAGGAGAGAGGAGGAAAATGCAAGGTTTTTTTCCTCCGTCCGTGAATAGAGTCTCCCCGCCGCGGCAATCCTTCCCACGTACTCCCGCGGGATATGCGGGAAACAGAAAGGGGATATACCGATATGACGCTCAACGCAAAGGAATGCGGACTTGTGAAGGATCTGAAGGGCCAGGAGGAGCTCTGCATCGAAAAGTACTCCAAATACGCCTCCGAGGCGGGAGACAGCCAGCTGAAGGAGCTGTTCACCGGCATCGCGTCCGCGGAGAAGCAGCACCTCTCCACCCTGAACTCCATCGAGGGCGGCGTCGTCCCGTCCACCGATACGAGCGGATCCTCCTCCGGCCTGCCCACGTCCTTCTCCAAGGCCCCGGCCTCCGCGGACTGCGAAAAGGACCGCTTTCTCTGCACGGACCTGCTGACCACGGAGAAGGGCGCGTCCCATCTCTACGACACCTGTATCTTTGAGTTCCGGGACGAAGCCGTCCGCCAGACTCTGAACCACATCCAGAAGGAGGAGCAGGAGCACGGCAAGCTGCTCTACGACTATATGAAGGTCAACGGGATGTACGACGCGAACTAAACCGGAAGAACCGATCAAAAAGCGGACCGCTGTGCTTCTCCTTTTCCGGGAGCAGGCGGTCCTTTTTGTTCGGGGGCGGTCTATTTGTATTTCTCCGGCTTCACGGGGTAATACCGGAAATCCCGGCCTACCTTCCAGGCGTTCTCCCGCTCCAGATACGTCTCGTTGACCGTGGCCTGATGGGCGCGGTATTCCTCGTCACTCATGCTGTACAGGCGGCGGTACAGGATCTGCGGCGGTTCCCCGTTCAGATCCTGCATGATGATCCTGGTCTCGCGGTACTGGTAGGTGGTGTCCGGATAGAGGATCTCGTAATACATCGCAGCGGCGAAGGCCGTACTCTGCCCGACGGCGCAGACGCCCAGCCAGCACGTGGAGCCGGACGCCTCCCAGACCTTCTCCTTCTGATAAAAGCCCGTCGTGACCCAGAGACTTCCGTTTCCCAGGGTCTCGATGCCGAATCCGCCGGTCTTCACCTTCCGCAGTCCGTTCTGCACGAAGTAGACGATCCGCCCGTCCTCCTGGATCCGGAAATCCGCGGTCCTTGAGGCGAGCTTCTTTGGCTTGTAGGCGACGACGTCCGACCGCCACAGGGTCCCGTCGGAGCAGAGCCACACGCAGACGTCCCCTCTGGTACGGAATTTCACCGCGTCCCGGCCCATGACCTCCGGATTGTCCGCGTTGGGATCCCTCCGGCAGAGATCATAGCCCGCGCCGTTCTCCCACCGGCCCAGATAGAGGACGTACTTCCCCGCCGCGCCGCAGTACGGAGAGGTATAGACCGCCAGGGTCTGCTTCGAGCCATCCTCCGGATCCATCAGCAGGACCCGGTATTCCGCCTTATCCCACCGCTTTCCGTACACCGGGGACTGCAGGACGATCTTCCCTTCGCAGATCCCACAGGCGTCCGCGGTCCCGATGCAGATCCTGCAGGCCTCCCCGGTACGGAGATCGACGGAGGACAGGTATTTCGTCCCGGACGCGCCGCTCTGGGATATGTCCTCTCCGCTCACCATGTAGAGCACTCCGTCCCGGATGACGAACATATAGCAGGTGCGGTCGAAGAACTCGATCAGCTTGCGGAACTCGCCCGTTTTCACGTCGCACCGCATGACGTAGCTCCGGACCGGAATTCCCTGCCCCGGCGCGGCCTCCTCCCCCTCTGCCCGGGGCTCCTGGCGGTAGCCGATGAAATAGAGGTTCCCGTCCCAGTATTGAACGTAGGAGCCTGAGATGTCCATGCCGTGGGTGCAGGGACCGGCCAGGGGACAGTCCGGGTCGGAGCAGATCCGGGAGGGGACTCCGTCCGCATCGTAGTACACGATCCCGTCGTTCCGGTTGTACTCCGCGCCGTCCTCCCGGGACGCCTTCACCGTCCGGAACACGAAAACTCCGCCCTCTCCGTCCTCGAGGAAATCCCGCATCACCCCCTCGAAGGGCGCGGTAAAGGTGACGGAGCGGCCCAGATAGTCCTCGAAACCCTCCGTGAAGCCGGTGATCTCGGGCAGATCGTAGCCGTACTTGCTGTCGTATGGGACGTACCCCTCCTGATCCTCCCTGGCCAGGAATTCCTCCCGGTACCAGTCCGCGTCGATCTCGATCCGGCCTGTTTCCTTCGTGGTCTCTGCCTCCTCCGGCTCCCGTTCCGCGCAGGAGGCGGACAGGAACAGGAGGAAAGCCGCCGCGCACAGAACCGCCCATGCCCTCTTCCACTTCTCCATTGCGCCGCACCTCCGATCCTGTCTCCCGCCGCCGGGGAGAACGGTCCCTGCGTTTTATTATACACAAATTTAGAATCAAGTTGTTACACAAGCGTAAACATTCAGAAGAACGTCCGGAATACGCAAAAAAGGAACCGTCGCACCTCCCGGAAACGGAAGGGATGCCGCGGTCCCTGCTGATCGCTGAAAAAACGCTTATTCGCTGACCATGAAGTCCGCCTGACTGCCCCAGGGATCGATGAGAACGGCCCGGTCCTCCTTGGATTTGTGCCAGACACGGGTGTCGTCCCAGCGCAGATCCGGCTCCCCGTTGTAGTGGTTGGTGCCCACGGACAGGGTCTCCCCCGCTCCGAGGATCAGCCCGTCGGGGAACCGGAACAGCTCTCCGCCGGTCTCCGACACGATCCACCAGCCGGTCAGGTCAACGGGCTCGTCCCCGGTATTCTCGATCACCACCAGCTGATCCGCCTTGGAGACGGACATGAACCGCACGGGCGCCGGATCGGGAACAGAGACGTCCTCCACCCGGATCTCCCCGTCCGCAGTCACCGTCGTATCGAAGGCCACGGGGGTGTCCTCGGTGATATAGGTCTCCGCCCCGATCTTTTTCAGGGCTTTGAGGATGCTCTTGTGGGCGGTATCGCTCTCCTCCTCCCGGCTTGTGCAGATCACCGCAATCTCCGGGGACGCCTCCTTGAGGAAGGAATCCGAGGTGGCGTCCTTCTCACCGTGGTGTCCCACCTTCAAAAGGTCGCATCTCAGGTCCATGCCGGCGTACATGAGGGTCTTTTCCTCGTCGAACATCATGTCGCCGCAGAACAGGAGTGACGCGCCGTTCACCCTCAGCTTCAGGATCAGGGAGTTGTTGTCGTCCCTGGGATTGTAGCGGATGGGGCCGAAGACCTCGAACCAGACGCCCGCCCCTGCCTCCACGACCTGTCCGGGATCCAGCGCGGTCCGGGGCGTATCCCCCCTCAGCCGCTCCACCTTGTCC
>CACYWX010000197.1 GCA_902778205.1 uncultured Ruminococcus sp.
CCGACCTCTGCGGAGGTCGGCTCAGGGCTCCGCCCTAAGAACCCGCGACCTTTTGTAAAAGGTCGATCAAAACTTTGAAATTGTTTTGCGACAGCCCGTATCTGACCCGAGGGGTAATCGGTCTCTCCTGCGGGCTCGGTCAGGGTCTGGGCGAACAATCCACCGGATTGTTCGCTGACACGGACCCGTTCGATTCCCTCGTTTGAGATTCACATCATGAACGTGAAAAGAGACCGGAACGAATTCCGATCTCTTTATCTGACCCGAGGGGGAATCGAACCCCCGTTTACGCCGTGAGAGGGCGTCGTCTTAGCCGCTTGACCATCAGGCCATCTTCCTTGGAACGCTGATATTATAACACAGTCCTTTTCAAAATGCAAGGGGTTTTAGAAAAAAAGTCAAAAAACTTTTTCGGTCCCGGAACGGAGCATCCCGGAAGAGGATCAGAGGCACGAAAAGCCTTGAAAGAAGCCGGATTCAGCCATCACGGACGCGGCCGCCAGGATATGACAGGCAAAGTACGTGGGGCAGATATACCGTCCGACGCCCTTTGTGCCGAGGAACCGGGAGAGGGCGATCAACGTGTCGGAGAACAGGATCATGGCGATCCCGGCGCAGAACAGCCACTTGGACAGCGGATCGGCACCGGAGAGCAGGGAAGCCGTCAGCACCGCGAGGGAGATCCCCGTATACGCGGCCGCGGCAATCCGAATCGTTTTGTCCTCTATGGCGGGAAAAAGCTTTTTCATGAGAAAGATCCCGTACCCGAGTACCAGCAGCCCCGACGGGATCAGCCACAGAAGCCGCGGTCCGGACGGCTCCGCGTGGGACAGGCTGAAGGAGAGAAAGCAGGCGTGGGCCAGAAAGAAGAAGAGGATCCCGCCCATCAGCCTCCGGTCCCCGTTTTTTCCGCCGGAATGGGCCATGAACCAGTCGCCGACGATGGACAGCGCGTAAGCCGCCGTGATCCGGGGATCCGCCCACAGGCAGACCGCCGCCAGACAGGACAGCGTCACGGCCGCGCTGAAGGGATACCTGCCGGTTTTATAATGAAGGATGGCGAACAGGACCGGGATCAGCAGCATAAACGGGACGAGCTTCACCTTTCCACCTCCGATTCCGATGAAAGAAACGGTCTCAGAGAGACGGCCTGTCCGGGGCTGTCCCGCTGAGACGCTTTTTTGTTATAATGTTTGTTATAATTAAGAAGGGTTTATTTCGCTTCGGGCTCGAAGGTCTTGGTGGTCGGCGCCTTGCCATTCAGGGAGATGACCCAGTTCTGCATCTTCCGGGACCAGTCCACGATGTGCTGGCGGTCCTCCAGGGAGATCTTCTTCGAGAAATTGAAGCGGCCGGTCTTGACGTAATAGGTCTCCTCCAGCACGTAGGTGCCCGCGGTGCGGAGGATCTCCTTGACCTGCTCCTCGCCCTCGGAATCCGGTTCGCCGTCGACGAACAGCGCGGTATAAGTGGCCTTGTCGGGGGTCAGCTCGGAGCAGAAGCGGCGGACTCTGTCCTCCGGATCGCCGTTCAGGGTCAGACCGATCAGCACAAGGCGCTCCTTGTCACAGGGATAGGCCGGGGGAATGTCGTTCACCAAACATCCGTTGGCCGCGCCGATGGCCTCCGCGTAGGTCACCATCTTGCCTTTTCTCGTTGCGTACATGACTCTCATTTTCATGGGGTTTCTTCCTCCGCTTGATTACAGTATTCACAATCGTTACAGATTATTATAGCATAGCTTGCGGATTTTGGAAAGCGTAAAAACAATTTTCAAAAACTTTTGTCAATCCGCACAAAATTCGACCGATCCGTTTGTCAATAATATCGAACCGGATGCGCCAGCCGCCCGGATTTGGAAGGAAAGAGCGGGATTGCGCTTGACTTCTGTCTCCGGATATGGTAAACTTTCTCATGCGAAGTACGCCAAGATTCCGTTTTCCACGAGGTAATGCCATGCTTATCACCATCATCGGCCGAGGCCATTCCGGTACCCGGTCCATCTCCCACACGCTGTCCGCCAGCGGCGTCTTCATGGGCGAACCGCTGAACGGCTCCGGAGACCTGCTTCCGCCCGAAAAGATGTACGAAGCCTGCCGGGTGTTCGCAAAGTACGTCACCTACGAAGGGAACAACCGCTGGGACTTCACGAAGGTCAACACCTGCGAGATCCCCGGGGAGTTCAAAACCCTGATCGAGGAGTATCTGCACAGCGTTCTGACGTCGAGCGCCCCGAACAAGGGCTGGAAGATCCCCGAGACCACGCTGGTCTATCCCTGGATCGTCCGCATGTTCCCGGAGATCAAATACATCTTCTGGGTACGGGATCCCCGGGACTGCATCCTCGGCTCCCATCTGACGGATGATTTGGGAGACTTCGGCGTCCCGTACGACAAGACCGGCGACGTGCGCCACGACCGGGCCGTCAGCTGGCTGTATCAGCGGGAAATCGTCCGGTCCGTGCCGGAGCCGAAGAACGCCCTCTACGTCCGCTTCGAGGACATGGTGTTCGATCAGGACAACACGATCCGCCGGATCTCCGATTACCTGGGCATTCCGATCGCCAAGATCGAGATGCGCCCGGACTCCGTGGGCCGGTACAAGACCGACGACGGCGTCCACATGTTCGATTTCTTCGAGGGCGACATGAAGGACCTGGGGTACGAGTTCGAGTAAGCGATTATACAAAATCAGCTTCAAAACAAACAGATGCAGGCAGGTCATACCCGACTGCATCTGTTTGTTTACAATTGTTGAATCCGTTATTTTTTTCTCTTGAACATCGACACCAGCCGCACAAGGACCGGGGACAGAACCATCGTCACGATGATTTCGATCAGGAAGTTGGTGGTGATGAAGCTGGTGATGACAAACTGCATCATGGACAGATCATGCTCGGCGGCCGCGCCTTCAAACAGCCCCTTGAAGATGGTCAGCACGCCGACGATGAAGATGCCCGTATTGATGATCGGAGCGGAAAAAGCCGCCGTCGTCACGCCCACCGTTTCGTCAAACCGGCGCAGACCCTTGTAGATATAACCGGCCACCAGACCGGCCAGACCGGTTTTCAGGATGCACATGAGAACCGTGCACACCGGATTGAAGCTCAAAAAAGCGCCGGTACCGGGAAGAAGCAGGATGACGATCCCGTCGACCGCTCCGAGAAGAAAACCCGTGAGAGGGCCGTACAGCAGCGCGCCCAGTACGATCGGAATCAGCGCGAGATTGATCTCAACCACGCCGATCTTGAACGGAAGCAGCTGCAGAACGATGACAACCGCCATCAGAATTCCGACTCTTGTGAGTTTGTGTACATCCGGTCTGTTCGTTTTCATTTTGTTCCTCCATCATAAACCGAATTCGAATCCCGGGAACGCCTCTGAAGGGTTCCCTGAATTATACAAAATTTGCTTTTTGTATAATCGCCGGTATATCTCCGGACAGGTCTGTTTTGCTGCCGGAATCCGTTCCCGGGTCCATCCCCATGCTCCGGAAGACCTCTCCCCCGTCCGGTTTCATTATAGCAAAAAACCGGAGAGCTTGTCAATGTTGAAGAGTGACAAACCCTCCGGACAGGCGTTTCTCCGGATTCGTCAAAACACAGACGGTCCTTCGCCGCCCGTATTATCGGCACCTCGGAGCTTTTTCAGACAGCTCCGTCCTTGCGTTTCCTCGGGTCAGACCAGAGCTTTCCATACTGGATATGATACCGTTTCAGCAGAGCTGCTTCATGGTGCATTCGTACAGTCCGGTGACCGAGCTGTCCAGGGTCATGGCGTATTCAGCGTAGAACCGGATCGGCACCGCGGACCAGCCGTGGCACAGACTGCCGGCGTTTCCGAAATCCCGCGCGCCTTTGATGGTCTCCCAGAAGGTCGTGGCCTCATGCTCCAGCATATACCCCCACTGGCGGGCGATGTCGGAGAACACGAACCTTGCGTAAGTCCCGGGCTTTCTCATAAGGGCGTCGTACTTGAAGATGCAGTGGCTCAGGGTCGCCGGAAGCAGTCCGGACTTCCCTGTCAGGCCCACAAGCGTAGAATCAAGGCGTTCTCCATCCGCCGCGTCTGCGTAGACGATCAGAGCGTTCGTCAGCTCGGCGAAATGGAACCGGTTCCCGGTCTTCCGGTTGATATAGGAGGCGTAGGCGCCGCGCTCCTCATCCCAGAAAGACCGGTTGACCGCCTCATTCAGACTGACGTGCTCCCGGCGGTAGTATGCGGCGCCCTCCGGATCTCCCACCCGGTCCAGCGTATCCGCCAGGGAGCGCAGACCGAAGGACACGAAGGCGCAGAGCGGCGCGTCGAAGGTCACGTCGTCCTCCGACACGGAGCCGGAAATGGAACCGTCCAGTCCCTTCTGCCATTCGTAGAAATTCCAGTACTTCCGCTCGGTGAAGCACGGGATCAAACCGGTTTCCGGATCCCGGCGGCGGATGAACTCGTCGGCGACGCGCCGCAGAACCGGCAGAACCTCCCGGACAAACGCCTCGTCCGGCTGTCCCGCGATTTTCTCCGAATAGATCAGATATTCATACACCTGCGTCAGGAAAATGGCCGAAAAGGACGGGATGGTGATGGAGACCCGGGCGGGAGAACAGAGCTCCAGCATGTTGTCCTCCCGGATGGACTGTGCCATGAGACGGATGGAGGCCTTCGGGAAATCCAGCTCCCGGAAGGCCAGGTAGCCGCAGAGCATCTGATTGCGGGAATCCATGGTATACAGCGCCTGCTCCCGCCACGGGCAGTCCTCGTAGTGCTCGTGCATGCACATGAGGAGCGTGCGCTTGGAGACGTCGAAGATCCTGGTGTGGAGACTGTCGGCGCAGGTGAACGCCGTCTCGTGCTCCAGGGGATAATCCGTGGTCCGGATGCCGGCGTAAAAGATGCGGGCCTCCTTCGCACGGATGTGCAGCTCCAGATACCGCATGCCCAGACGGCGGAACGGATGAACGAACCGGTTCCGGCCCGCGCGGGCGTAATAGGATGCGCAGAAATTGCGTCCTCCCACATAGGCCCGCACCCGCAGGTCCTCCAGATGCTCGCCCCAGCCCGCAAGGATCTCCGCATCCTCCGGTACCTCCACGTCCAGGGACAGAAGTCCCGCGTTCTCCCGGCCGGTGTCGATCAGAGCAAAAATGCCGTCCTCCCCTTCCCCGCTCTGAAGCAGGATCCCGTCCTGTGAGGGCAGGCGGCGGGTCACGTTCTGCTCGCCGAAGGTCAGAGCCGCGAACTGCATCCTCTTGCCCACGGTATCGCCGCCGCGCTCTGAATAAGAGCCGCTGACGGTCAGCACCGCCGGTTCGTCTTCTCCCAGAGCCAGCTTCCGGACGGGTCTCTCCCTCGCCGGCAGAGGCTTGTCCGCGCAGAAGGTCCGGACGGGCTCGGCCTCCGGGATCCGGGCGTCGTAATGGAAGGTATAGCCCAGCTGTCCGGACACGTGCTCCACGCCGGGACCCATGGCATAGGCCGTCACCGGACGGATCAAGGTGTCGGGACCGCTGGCGGAAATGCAGGCGTCGTCCGCAAAGATCTCGAAGATCAGTCCGGCCTCCTCGCCCCGCACCGTGGAGCTGTCGTCCCCCTGGTGCCAGCACCGGATCGTGATCCGGTTTTCGCCGTCGGACGCCGCGTCCGTCAGATCCAGCACGTCGTACACCTTGTCGAAGGGGTAGTCCGCGTACTGACCGAAGAAAAGGCGTGCGCCCAGCTCAAAGGCGTAGTTGGTATCCACGGACACCGCCATTGTGATCCTCTGCCCGGGCTTCTTCACAAAGGAAGCTTCCGCGTCGGTATAGGCGTTGACGCCGTCATAGCCCTCCGCCCGGATCCATCTGCCGTTTTTCCAAAGCTCCATATCCTGCCTCCGCAGTTTTTTTCTTCATTGTATCACGGAACCGGTCCGTTTGCAAGAGGAAGGAGGCAGGTGAGGCGCGATTCCGCGGATCCGCTCAGGTGAGCTGTCCTTCATGCCGCCCGTGAAGCTCGTGCAGAAGAAGATACTTCCGTCTGGTGGCCTCCCCTCCCCGCAGATGCCGCTCTGCCTTGTTCCGCTCCAGCACCTGCTTCACGGAGAGAAACAGCGCGGGATTGCTGTACCGCAGATGCTCCGTCACGTCCTTATGCACCGTGGATTTGCTGATGCCGAATCTGGCGGCTGTCTCCCGCACGGTGGCGCGGTTTTCCAGGATATACTGCCCCAGCAGCGAAGAGCGGTCGCATGTGTCGAATCTCATAGTCCCCTCCGGGATTGTCTCTCTCGGTTCAGTATATGAGGGGATCCGGAGGGTATGACGGAAAAG
>CACYWX010000198.1 GCA_902778205.1 uncultured Ruminococcus sp.
AGATCCGCGTCCACATGGCCTTCATCGGGCATCCCCTCATGGGCGACCTCCTGTACGGAGGCGGGAGGACGGTCTTCGAGAAGCACAACGCCCCTCTGCTCGAGGGACAGGCCCTGCACGCCGCCGCCCTGATCCTGCTTCACCCACGGACCGGGGAGACCATGCGCTTCGAGGCCCCTCTGCCCGACGGCTTTTGCGCCGTGCTGGACAAGCTGAGAGCCCGGGAGAGCGGGGAGGGCTGACAGGTCCCGAAAACGAATCCGTATTTTTTCGCCGTCCCTCTTGACAAACGGGGACGGCCGTATTATAATGACGTTGTTGAACAAATGCTCAACAGTTTTCTGAGAAAGGAACGTCCATGACCGGGAAAGAAGAGTTCTGCGCCTGCGAGATCATCCATGAGGACACTGTGCGCGAGGTGGCGGCGGGATTGTGCGATAAGGACGAATACGTGGCTCTTGCGTCGCTGTTCAAGCTGTTCGGGGACGGCACCCGGGCGCAGATCCTGCACGCCCTGGAGCTGCACGAGATGTGCGTCTGTGATCTGGCGGCGCTCCTGGGCGTGACGAAATCCGCCGTGTCCCATCAGCTGAAGGCCCTGCGGCTCGCCAATCTGGTGAAGTTCCGCCGGGAGGGACAGATCGTGTACTACATGCTGGCGGACGATCACGTCAAGCGGATCCTGGACATCGGGTTCGAGCATCTCAGGGAAGAGTGACGCGGACCCCGGTCCATGGATCGGGAATCCGGATACGGCGGGATTCGGGGGGATCCGGCGTGTTTTCTGCGTGGAGCGATCCATGCGGACGGCGGAGCCGGGCCCCTTGTCTTTTGCCTGTAAGTTGAGCAATTGATCAAATACGAATTTGACGACGAGGATTTGCACATGGAAAGAACCTATCTGCTGAAGGGGCTGGACTGCCCGAACTGCGCTGCGAAGATCGAGAGGGAAGCGGGACGCCTGCCGGGGGTGACGGACGCCTCGGTCAATCTGATGACACAGACGCTGACGGTTCGGTGCGGAACGGAATCCGGATCGGAGGCGGACGGGGGGGAACTGCTTTCCGCAATCGAGAAAATCGTACACAGCCATGAGCCGGACGTGAAGGTGTCCGAGAAGAAGGCCGGGGACAGGGCGGAGCATGCCCGGGAGAGCGGGGAGACCTGCTCCTGCGGGCACTGTCACGACCACGACGACGGGCACGGCCACGAGCATCACCATCACCGCGACGATGATGACGATGACGACGATGATGAGCATGAGCGTCATCAAGAACATGCGCATGAGCATCATCATGACCATGACCACGAGCATCATCACGGCCACGAGCACGGCCATCATCACGGCGGGGATGAGGACGAAGAGGCGGAGGGGAGCGTCGGCTTCCGGCTGGCGAAGCTGATCGTCGGCGGGATCCTGCTGGTCTGCGGCCTGCTTCTGCCTCGCTTCATGGACGTGAATCCCTGGGTACGGCTCGGGATCTTCGCCGCGGCGTGGTTTGTCGCCGGATACGACGTGGTGTGGAGCGCCGTCCGGGGGATTCTGCACGGCGAGGTCTTCGACGAGTGCTTCCTCATGACCGTCTCCACCGTGGGCGCCTTCGCCATCGGGGAATACCCGGAGGCCGCGGCGGTCATGCTGTTCTATCAGCTGGGCGAGCTGTTCCAGGACGTGGCCGTGGACCGGTCCCGGGATTCCATCACAGCCCTGATGGACATCCGTCCGGATTCCGCCGTCGTGAACCGGGGCGGGGAATGGATCTCCGTATCCCCGGATCAGGTGGAGATCGGTGAGATCGTGCTGGTGAAGCCCGGCGAGCGGATCCCGCTGGACGGCGTGGTGACGGAGGGCTCCTCCTCCGTGGATACCCGCGCCCTGACCGGCGAATCGGCTCCCGCGTTCTGGACCTCCGGCTCCGAGGCTCTGTCCGGCTGCGTGGCCGTGGACGGGACGCTCCGGATCCGGGTCACGAAGGAGGCGGGCGAGTCCACGGCGGCGAAGATCCTGGAGCTGTGCGAATCCGCCGCCTCAAACAAGGCTCCCGCCGAGACCTTCATCAGCCGGTTCGCCCGGATCTACACCCCCGTGGTGTGCGCTCTGGCCCTTCTTCTGGCCGTGGTTCCTCCGCTGATCCTCCACGGAGGCTGGGCGGAGTGGATCCGGCGCGGATGCGTGGTGCTGGCGGTGTCCTGTCCCTGCGCGCTGGTGATCTCCGTGCCCCTGACCTTCTTCGGCGGCATCGGAGCGGCGTCCCGTCAGGGGGTGCTGGTGAAGGGAAGCGCGTATCTGGAAGCCCTGGCCTCTCTGGACGCGGTGGTGTTCGACAAGACCGGTACCCTCACCGAGGGCTCCTTCACCGTGACCCGGATCGATCCGGCCGTGGGGATCGGCCGGGAAGAACTTCTGGAGCTGGCGGCCCGGGCGGAATCCTGCTCCCGTCATCCCATTGCCCGTTCGGTGATCGACGCCTGGGTCAAAGCCGGCGGTACGGAGGAGAGCGGCTTCACCGGGGCGAGGGAGATCGCGGGACGGGGCGTGTCCGTGCCATATAACGGGATAGAGATTCTGGCCGGAAACGTGGCGCTCATGAAGGAGAACGGCGTCTCCCTGCCGGAGTCCGGAACCGAGGCGGGAGGCACCACGGTCTACGTCGCGGCGGGAGGCCGGTACATGGGAAGACTCACCATCGAGGACACCCTCAAGTCCGACGCGGCGGAGGCGGTCCGGGGTCTGCGCTCCCTGGGCGTGAAGCGGATCGAGATGCTGACCGGCGACGGCGAGGGCGCGGCAAAAAAGGCAGCGGAGGAGCTGAAGCTGGACGGCTGGAGGAGCGGCCTTCTGCCGGACGGCAAGGTCGGGCGGATCGAGGAGATCATGGCCACAGGGGCGAAAACGGCCTTCGTGGGGGACGGCATCAACGACGCGCCCGTTCTGACCCGCGCAGACGTGGGAGTGGCCATGGGCGGCATCGGCTCGGACGCGGCCATCGAAGCGGCGGACGCGGTGCTGATGACCGACGAGCCCTCCCGGCTTCTCGGCGCGGTGAGGACGGCGCGGAAGACCTGCCGCATCGTGAAGGAGAACATCTGGTTTGCCATCGTCGTGAAAGCGGCCTTCATCCTGCTCGGCGGCCTCGGCCTCTGCGGCATGTGGGCGGCGGTGGTCGGCGACGTGGGCGTCATGATTCTGGCGGTCCTCAACGCCCTGCGTGTGAACCGGTAAACGGACCGCCCGGATTCCGGCGGCGTCATGAATCCCGCAAATTGGACGAAAAAAACGCCCGATTTGCGGGATTGTTCGGTGCGGGGGCGCATTGACAAGGCTCCGGTCCGGTGATATAATCGGGGGCGAAATCATCGTCAAGGAGTCTCCGTCATGACGCTTGCTCAGCTTACCGACCTGTTTGAAGCCCTCACCATCCTCTGCTTCGGCCTGTCCTGGCCCATTTCCATCCGGAAGTCCTGGGTCTCCCGCACCGCCAAGGGGAAAAGCCTGTTTTTTGAAATTTTCCTTCTGATCGGGTACGCCTTCGGCATCGCCCGGAAGATCATCCAGTTCACCACTTGGGATTACACGGCAAAGCCGACCGGTCCCGATTTCCTCTTCTTCCTGAGCGCGGTCTTCTACGTCCTCAACTTCATCGAGATCTCCGTGGACGTGGCCCTTTACTTCCGCAACACCCGCCTGGACCGGGAACGGGACGCCGCGGGAAAATAAAA
Source organism: uncultured Ruminococcus sp. (assembly GCA_902778205.1). Lineage (GTDB taxonomy): Bacteria > Bacillota > Clostridia > Oscillospirales > CAG-272 > UMGS1696. The sequence continues at coordinate 3,721 of CACYWX010000198.1, forward strand.
GACGTCTGAGCGGACAATGCCCGGGCCGGAGCCCCCAATAAGGGTTCCGGTCTTTTTCTTCCTGTCCGGGAAACTCCGGAATTGTAAATTTATTTATGCGTTCTTCTTGACTTTTCCGTGAATCGGATTTATAATGATACAAGAAAATGCCATGGCATTTCATCCATTCTGTTGGAGGCTGTCGTATGAAAAAGTTTGCAATCCTTCTGCTTGCGCTGACGCTCTCCGTATGTCTCACCGCGGTGTGCAGTGCGGCGACGGGCGAAGAGCTCCTGAAGAAAGCGGAAATGTACCTGACCTTTGAGGATACCTACGACGACACGAACGGAAACGTGAGCGTCGAGGTGGACGGAGACGATCCCGCGTTTGTGGAGGGCAAGTTCGGAAAGGCCGCCGCCATCCGCAGCGGTGAGGGCGCCCTCTACACCGAGGACCTGAAATTCGAGACCAATTCCTTTACCGTCACCTGCTGGGTGAACGTGCATGAGCACGACAGCGACCCCTGCCTGTTCGCCAACAAGGACTGGAACTCCGGCGCCAATCCCGGCTTCCTCCTTGCCATCCGCGGCAACGACTGGAAGTACAACTGCAACTGCGACGGAGGAACCCGGACCGATACCGAGTATCCCTATGACATCGCCAATATCGGTCCCATGGAGGACCAGTGGTATCACCTGGCCCTGGTGGTGGACCGCGAGGAGCAGGTGTACAAGCTCTACGTCAACGGCCATCCGCTCACCAAGGGCACCAGCTTCGCGGACAACGGCCACGCCGGCGTGAACTACGACGACGAGTGGAACGAGTATCCCTTCTACATCGGCGAGGACGGCACCGGCTTCTACAACATGGGCAAGCTCCTGAACTTCGAGGTGGACGAGTTCGCCGTGTTCTTCAGCGCGCTCAGCGAGGAGGACGTGGTGGCGGTCTACACCTACGCGCCCGAGGGCTACGAGGCCGCGACGGTCGCGGAGGCGCAGGATCTCCATATGCCTCTCCCGTCCTTCGACGTGGATCCTGCCGCGCTCCTTGACACCGCGGACGTGTACCTCTCCTTCGACGACGGCATCACCGACGCCAAAGGCCATGCCGTTCGTCAGGAAGGCGACATCGAGTTTGTGGACGGCATCTCCGGCAAGGCGGCCAGAATCGACAGCGACCTGGGCCACCTCGCCCTGGACGGCTATAAGTTCGGTACGGATTCCTTTACCGTGACCGCGTGGATCTACGGCGAAAGCTCCTCCGACGACCCCTGCGTGTTCTCCAACAAGGACTGGGATTCCTCGAGCAATCCCGGCTGGCTGATCAGCAAGAGAGGCGCGGACTGGCGTTACGCCGCCAACGCTTCCGGCTTTGAAAAGGTGGACCACACCTTCGGCTTCCTGTTTATCCCCGAGGACACCTGGTCCGACGTGGGACAGTGGTATCACATGGCCCTGGTGGTCAACCGCGAGGCCCAGACCCTTGAACTCTACATCAACGGCAGACCGTATTTCGGCGTCGTGGACTTCGGCGTGGACCATACCGGCGCGGATTACGACACCGACTATCCCTTCGTCATCGGCGAGGACGGTCCCGAAAAGTACACCTCCGGCAGCGCCGGCTGTTCTCTGGTTTCCCTGTACGATGAAATCGCCATCTTCAAGAAGGCCCTGACCGGCGAGGAAGTGGCCGCCCTGTACTCCATCAACATGCAGGAAGAGCCCGCCGCCGAAGCTCCCGCTGAAGAGCCCGCTCCCGCTGAGGAACCGGCCGCCGAAGAGCCTGCTCCTGCCGAGGAACCGGCTGAAGAGCCCGCTCCGGTCGAGGAACCGGCCGCTGAGGAGCCCGCTCCCGTGGAAGAGCCCGCCTCCAAGGGCTTCGCAGATGTGAACGCCGCGGCCAACGGCAAGAACGTCATCACCGCCTACACCTTCGTCGAAGGCTCCAACGGCTTCGGCGGAGAGGGCGCCGAGAACCTGTGGGACGGCGACACCGCCACCAAGTTCTGCACCAACGAATTCCCGGTTGTCTCCGTGGCTGAGCTGGACGGCGTCTACACCGTCAACGGCTTCACCATGGCCACCGCCAACGACAACGCCGACTACAACGGCAGAAGCCCCAGCGACTGGACCATCTCCGTGTCCGCTGACGGCGAGAACTGGACCGAGCTGGCCAAGGGCGACGACTCCTTCTTCGAGGAAACCAACTTCACCTACTACGCCGGCGACGCTTCCGCTGAGGGCGTGTCCTACGTGAAGCTGGAGGCCGCCGCTTCCGCCGCCAATCTGTTCCAGGTTTCCGAGCTGACCCTGTTCGGCGACAAGACCGCCGACAAGGCCGCTGAGACCGTTGACCAAGCCATGGACGACAAGGCCGAAGCTCCCCAGACCTTCGACTTCGGCATCATCGCCGCTGCGGCTGCCGTGGTATCCCTGGCCGGATTCGCCGCGTCGAAGAAGCATCACTGATCGATCCGATCATCCGAATACCCATTCCCGATCCATCCGCTCCATGGGACGGCGTTCCGGAGCGAACCTCTGATCTGACATGAAAAAAAGAATCATTACTTTT
>CACYWX010000199.1 GCA_902778205.1 uncultured Ruminococcus sp.
CCCTGGCCGAGCTGACCGCCAAGCCCATCCTCAACCGGCTGACCGATGACGAGGTGTACCTCTGCACCCTGAGGCGGTACCTGGAAATCATGCGGGACAACGGCATGGTCTGCTTCGTGGAGCTAAAAGGCGCGTATACCGACGAACAGGTGAAGGAGATCTTCGACCTGGCCGCCGAGGTGTACGATCTGAAGAAGTGCATCCTCCAGTCCTTCGACTTCGACAACCTGCTGAAATGCCGGGCCATGTTCCCGGAGCTTCCCCTGATGTTCACCTACGGCTCCGGCGAGAGCGGCTGGGAGCGGTGCTTCGACCACGGCATCTCCATCGACGCGGACCAATACGTGCTGACCGACGAGATGCTGGAGGCCTTCCACCGCCACGGCCTGGACGTGGGCGTCTGGACCGTCAACGACGCCGATCGGGTGGAGTACTTCAAAAACAAAGGCGTCGACTGGATCGAGTCGGACGTGTATTGAAGGCTGTTTTCAAATAAGCGACCGATCCTGACCGGGAGAATGAACGGAAGGGTTTTACTCTGAAATAGGACATGAAATTTACGCATTTTTTCTGGGACTTTGACGGTACCATTTTCGACTCCTATCCCCATACGCTTCAGTGCTGCTGGGACGCCATGGAGGAGGCCGGGCTGACGGAGGGCTGGGACCGGGAGTCCGTCCTCCGCTGGCTGCTGGTGACCTTCGGCGCCATGAAGCGGGAGGTGGGCATGCCGGACGACGTTTATGAGCGCTTCCTCGAGCGGACTCACCGCATGGGGGAGGACGAGGTCGAGCCAAGGGTGATCCCCTTTCCGGACGCGAAGGAGGTCCTCACCGCCATTGTGAAAAACGGCGGCCGCAACTATCTCTATACCCACCGGAACGAGACGGCCATGCGGTATCTCGAGGAGGCCGGCTTCACGGAGCTGTTCGCCGATTTCGTCACGGCGGAGGAGGGTTTCCCCTCCAAGCCCGCGCCGGACGCCGTGCTGGCCCTGATCGCCCGGAACGGACTGGACCCCGCCGACTGCATCATGGTCGGCGACCGGGAGATCGACGGCATGAGCGGCAAGAACGCCGGGATTGCGGGGGCGCTGGTGAACTATCCTCCCGCCCTGCCCGACGGCACCTGCCCCGCCGCCGTCACCGCCATGGATTACACCGCCGGCAGTCTGACGGAATTCGCCCGTCTGATGGACATTCCCCTCTGAATTTGAGGAAATCCGCCTGTTTTTTGTGCAAAAAGACGTTCAAAATCAGACGGCGGATCAAAAGATTGTGCAGAATGCCGCGGTCACACCCTTGCAGGTTCAGCCATTTTGTGGTATAATAGGAACGTAAGATATTCGATGATGGAGAGTGGGCGAGCGGTTGTCCACTCTCTTGTTATGAGAACGGCGGAGATGCTATGAAACAGAAACAAGGCGTCGCCCGGACCGTATGGGAGCTGGCGGAGCCCCTCTGCGAGGAGTTTGGCTATATTCTCTGGGATGTGGAGTACGTGCGCGAGGGAGCCGACATGATCCTGCGCGTCACCATCGACACGGACCGGGAGGGCGGCATTACCATAGACGACTGCGAGAAGCTGCACCGGGCGCTGGACCCCGTCCTGGACGAGGCGGATCCCATCGAGGAGGCCTACATGCTGGCCGTTTCCTCCCCGGGCGTGGAGCGCACCCTGACGGAGCCCCTGCACTTCAGCCGGATGGCCGGGAGCGACGTCACGCTGAAATTCTACGCGGCCGTGGACGGGAAGAAATCCCTCCGCGCCGTGCTCGGGGGACTGGATCCCGAGACCGACGAGATCGTCGTGACCGTGGACGGGGAGGAAAAGCGCTTCCCCAAGAAAGCCGTCGCCAAGTGCGAAACGGTGTTTGACTGGTGAGGACATTACAACAATGAAAAGAAACGCTAAGACGAACGCAAACGCGGCGAACGCGGAGCTGAACAGGACCGAACTGTTCGAGGCGCTGGAGGCTCTTGAAAAGGAGCGGGGCATTCCCGCGGAATATATGCTCGAGAAGCTGGAGGCCGCGCTTGTGGCGTCCTGCCGTAAGGAGCTGGGCAACGTCAACGTCCGGGTCGAGATCAGCCGGGAAAAGAAGGACCTGCGGGTGTTCAAGTGCCTCACCGTGGTGGAGGAGGTGGCCGATCCCAAGACGGAGATCTCCTATGAGGCCGCCCAGGCCATCAGCCGCCGGTACGAGCTGGGATCCGTGGTGGAGGAGGAGCTGAAGACACGCACCTTCGGCCGCATCTCCGCACAGACCGCCAAGCAGGTGGTGGTGCAGGCCATCCGCGAGGCCGAGAAGAACAACATCACCCGGGAGTACGAGCGGAAAAAGGAGGAGGTCATCTCCGCCCTGGTTCAGAAGCGCGACGACGTCACCGGCGACGTGTGGGTGGACACCGGTACCTCCCGGGACGTCCTGCTTCCGCGGGCCGATCAGATCCCCGGCGAGACCCTGTCCGTGGGAGACCGCGTCCGGGTGTTCATCACCGAGGTCAACCACTCCGACGACGACCGCACCCCCGTGGTCACCCTGTCCCGCACGGCTCCCGGCATGATCAAGCGGATGTTCGAGACCGACATCCCGGAGATCGCCGACGGCACCGTGCTGGTGAAGGCCATCGCCCGGGAGGCCGGGTCCCGCACCAAGATCGCCGTGCTGTCCCGGGATCCCCAGGTGGACGCCGTGGGCGCCTGCATCGGAGCGAGAGGCATGCGGACCGCCGCCATCGTGGAGGAGCTGAAGGGCGAGAAGATCGACGTGATCCAGTACTCGGAGAAGCCCGAGGAGTTCATCGCCGCCGCCCTGTCCCCCGCCTCCGTCATCGACGTGGAATACGACGGGGAGCGCTCCGCCGTGGTCCATGTGGAGGGAGACCAGCTGTCCCTGGCCATCGGCAAGGAAGGACAGAACGTCCGCCTGGCCGCCAAGCTCACGGGCTGCAAGATCGACATCAAGGGCGTCAAGACCAACTGATCCGTATTCCCGCTCAGGGAAAGGACGGGGCCTGACGGAAGGAGGTTTGACCGTGGCGCAGACCGCGAAAAAGGGGAAGACCCCTCCCCAGAAAAAGGTACCGGAGAGACGCTGCGTCGGATGCGCGGGAACCTTCGAGAAGCGGAACCTGATCCGGGTGGTCCGCTCGCCGGAGGGGGAAATCTCCATCGACTTTACGGGGAAGAAATCCGGGCGCGGCGCGTATCTCTGCAAGAACAGCGCGTGCCTGAAAAAAGCGAGAAAATCCGGGATCCTGAAGCGGGCTCTGGAATGCGAGATCTCCGCGGAGATCTACGACGAGCTGGAAAAGGAGATCCGGCTGTGCGAGGCGGAGGCGGCGGAATAAACCGGCCCCCTCGGACATAGAGTTTCCGGGCGGGATGCGTCCCGTCGGAGAGATACCGGGACGATCCCGGCACAGACGAACGAAAAGGAAAGAATGACGGAAAGACTAATCGGTCTATGCAGGGCCGCGGGCGGCGTGACGGTGGGATTCGATGCCGTGCTGGGCGAGATACGGGGAGGACGCGCCAGGTTCGTGCTGGTGGCCTCCGACGCCTCGGACAGGACCCGCAAGCAGCTCTCGGACAAATGCAAGTATTACCATGTAACCTGTTTTGAAGGAGCCTATTCCTCCGCCGGACTCGCGGAGATGCTCGGCAGGCGTTCAGGCTGCGTGGCTGCCGCGTTTACAGGAAAAGGGCCGTGGGAGAGCGTGTGCCGTGCGCTTTCCGAGACGTGCCCGAGCCCGCAGGCGGAATGCCGCGATGACAGAAAGGATGATGTTTAATGGCGAAACAGTCGAATTCCATGTTCAGGATCACTCAGCTGGCGAAGGATCTGGGGCTGAAGCCCAAGGATCTGGTCACCCAGCTCGAGGAGGTCGGCGTGTCCGTGAAGAGCAATTCGGCGACTCTCGAGGCTGACGAAGTGAATCTTCTGTTCGACCGGCTGTCCGGCTCCGCCAGGATCCGGGATATCGACGGTTATCTTGCCGGACGCACCGCTATCACCGTGCCCGAGTCACCCGCCGTCCGCGCCGCAAGGGAAGCGAAGGAAGCGGCCGAGAAGGAAGCAGCCGAGGCGAAGCGCAGAGCCGAAGAGGAAGCCGCCCGCATCGCCGCCGAGAAAGCCGCCGCGGAAAAGGCCGCCGAGGAAGCGCGTATCAAAGCTGAGGCCGAGGCAAAGCGCCGGGCCGAGGAGGAGCGCAGAAAGGCGGAGGAGGAGGCCAGACTGAAGGCTGAGGCCGAAGCGAAGCGCAAAGCCGAGGAAGAGGCCGCCCGCATCGCCGCCGAGAAGGCCGCCGCGGAAAAGGCCGCCGAGGAAGCGCGGCTCCGTGCGGAGGCCGAGGCGAAGAGACAGGCCGAGGAAAAGGCGAAGGCCGCCGAGGAAGCGAAGCGCGCCTCCCAGCCCCAGCAGCCTCAGCAGACCCAGAGACCGCAGCAGACCTCCGGCCAGAGCACCGGATCCTACGGCAGGACCGGCGGCACCTACGGCCAGGGCCAGAGACGGGATCAGAATCAGACCGGAACGGGCCGCTTCGGCGGTCAGAGCCAGCAGAGGACGGACGGCACCCGTCCCTACGGCGACCGGAGCAATACGAGCGGCGGACAGACCAGACCCGGCTCCTACGGGTCCCAGTCCGGCTCCTCTTCCTACGGGAACCGCACGGGCTCCTCTTCCTTCGGATCCGGCCAGGGAGGCGCGCGTCCCGCGGGACATACCTCCGGCCAGGGCCAGAGAAGCGGCTCCCAGGGGCAGGGACGTCCCGGCTCCTTCGGACGCGACAGAGAGGGCGGAGAGCGCGGACCCGTTCAGCCCCAGCCCAAGCCGAAGATCGAGACCGGCGTGGAGCGGAAGCGCACGGGCAACACCCGCGTGGTGGACACCCGCACCGGCTCCTCCTCCGTGGATCTGTCCAAGTACGACGAGCGTCTTGACAACTTCACCCCGGAGATTGACGAAAACCACACCACCTCCAAGCAGAAGGTGAAGAAGCAGAACCAGCGGGGCGACAACCGCGGGACCGGCCGCAAGACCGACAAGGAACGGGCGGCTATGGACAGAATGGCGAAGGCCAATCTGGAGAAGGCCCGGAAGCAGCCCCTGAAGATCACCCTTCCCGACGAGATCAGCGTCTCCGAGCTGGCCTCCCGCCTGAAGATCACCGCCGCCGACTGTATCAAGCGGCTCATGCTCATGGGCGTCATGGCCACGGTCAACCAGGTGCTGGATTACGATACGGCCTACCTGCTGGCGGACGAGATGGGCGCGGTGGTGACGAAGGAAGTCAAGGTCACCATCGAGGAACAGCTCTTCGGCGCGGACGATCAGACCAGCGAGGAGGATCTGGAGATCCGGGCCCCCGTCGTGGTGGTCATGGGTCACGTGGACCACGGCAAGACCTCCATTCTGGACGCCATCTGGCACACCAACGTCACCGGAGGCGAGGCGGGCGGCATCACCCAGCACATCGGCGCGTACCGGGTGCGGGTCAACGACCGGGACATCACCTTCCTGGACACCCCCGGCCATGAGGCCTTCACCTCCATGCGGGCCCGGGGCGCCATGTGCACCGACATCGCCATCCTGGTGGTGGCAGCGGACGACGGCATCATGCCCCAGACCGTGGAGTCCATCAACCACGCCAAGGCGGCCAACATCCCCATCATCGTGGCCATCAACAAGATGGACCTGCCCGGCGCCAACCCCGACCGGATCAAGCAGGAGATCATGAAATACGACCTGATCCCCGAGGAGTACGGCGGCGACACGATTATGTGCCAGATTTCCGCCAAGACCGGCATGGGCATCCAGGAACTGCTGGAGATGGTGGTCCTGGCGGCGGAGATGCGGGAGCTCAAGGCCAACCCCAACCGGGAGGCCAGCGGCACCGTCATCGAGGCGCGGCTGGACAAGGGCCGGGGCCCCGTGGCCACCCTGCTGGTGCAGAACGGCACCCTGAACCAGGGCGACATCATCATCGCCGGCACCGCCGTGGGCCGTGTCCGGGCCATGACCGACTACCGGGGCAAGTCCCTGAAGAAGGCCGGCCCCTCCGTGCCCGTGGAGATCATCGGCATGGCGGAGGTGCCCCAGGCCGGCGACACCTTCAACGCCGTGGCCGACGAGCGCATGGCCCGTCAGCTCTCCGATGAGCGGAAGCAGGCGGAGAAGGACAGTAAGCTCAAGAGCCTCACCGGGTCCGTCACCCTGGAGAACCTGTTTGCCC
>CACYWX010000200.1 GCA_902778205.1 uncultured Ruminococcus sp.
TCCAGGAGGGACGCGAGCTGTTCTACCTGACCAGTCTGAAAGCCTCCTTCACCACCTTCCGGGATATGGAGCAGGATTTCGGCATCCTTCCCATGACCAAATACGACACCTCCCAGGAGGAGTATTACACGCACGCCACCGCCCACACCTCCGCCATCGGCATTCCGATCGTGAAGACGCCGGAGGGCGCGGAGTACGCTTCCGTCATTATGGAGGCCATGGCGGCCGAGGGCTTTAAGCAGGTCCGGCCGGTGGTCTACGACGTCGCCCTGAAATCGAAGTACACCCGCGACGAGGAGTCCTTCGAGATGGTGGACATCGTCATCCGCGGAAGGACCGCCGACTTCGCCGAGATCTACGACCAGTGGGGCCTGACCTACACCATGGACTTCATCGCCCGGGGCAGCGTCACGAACTGGGCCTCCTACTACCGCTCCCAGGGCAAGATGCAGAACAAGAAGATCGAAAAGGTGGCGAAGATGTTCCGGGATCTGGCCGAATCCGGATCGTCGGTTGTCGGCACGTCCAATCCCTGACCGCATTGAGGTCCCGCTTCCCTTCCGGAGGCAGGACCTCTTTTTCTGCCTATTATTCCATGATGCCCTTCCCCGCCGGTTGGGTCAATTACGGTCAGATTCATTATTTTTACCGATGCTTTTCCTCCCCATGCATGATATAATGCAGGTATAGACTGCCTCCGGTACGATCCCGGAGTGGGCAGTGCCACCGGATGTAAATCATACGGACGTCCCTCGTTCCTATGTGAGCAGGGCTGTCCCGATGCAAGGAGGACAAAATGGCTGAACGAAAGCTGACGGCGATCCTCTTGACCCTCTGTATCCTCTTCGGGCTGGTTCCCATGGGAATACCGGCCGTCGCGGCTGAGGCGGAGGATACCGCAACGACAGAATTTGCCGGAGAAAACCCGGAGGAGGCCGTATTGACGGCGGACACTCCGGCTCAACCGACACCGGAAGAAGCTGTCCCGGAGACGGACCTTCTTCCGGAGAAAACGAACCCGACGCCGGACGATCCGGACGCGACCTCTTATCCCCTCTGGGTGGGAGGCGTCCGCGTCACCTCGTCCAATTGCGGCGACATTCTCGGTGACGGCGGAAGTATCGTCTACACCCCGGCGTCCCATACGCTGGCCGTGAACGGCTTCGTCACCGTCACCGCGCCCGGCGGAGACACGGCGGAGAGCAACGTTCCCATCTACGCGACCGCGGATCTGACCATCACGGGCAGCGGACGGATCGATTTCGGGGGAGCCCGGAACGCCGTCCAGGTCTTCGGCGGGAATCTCACCGTGGAGAACGGAGCCTTCGTCTTCGAGAATGCCGCGCACATGCTGTTCAGCAACGGGATCGTGAGCGTACTGAATTCCGCGATCAGCATCTACGCCGCGGGAACCGATACCGCCGGCATTCAGGCCTGGACGAGCGTGCAGGCCAACCACAGCGCCATCGAGGTGCAATCCTCCCAGAACGGACCCGATACCGCGTTCTTCATGCGTGGGATCCTGGCTTCGGTCATCCATTTTGAGGAATGTGACGTGCAGATCGGCGTCACCACCAGCGGGTATTGTACGAGAGCCACCTGTATCAGCGCGACCGACAGCCTGACCTTCCGGGACTCAAAGGCGGAGATCGGTCTCAACAGCGCCGTTTATTATCTGGACGGCGAAACCTACGCGGTCAACTCCCCTTCCGTCACGCTGGACAGCTCCGAGGTAGCCATCACCAGCACCCATCCCTGTGTCAAAAGCGGCGATTCCTCGACGCCCGGAAACCTCGTGATCGGCGACAGCTTCCTGACCGCGTTCAGCTCTCATCAGGAGGGCGGAGTTCCTGCCATCCGCTTCCCCGGCGGCGGGACGATCCACGTGAGCGGAAACCAGGTGTCGTTTGATGCCGAGGGAACGGGCGGAGCCATCGAGGGAGGGACGGTGGATCTCGGCTCGAACGTCAACGTTCTCTGTCCGGAGAGCTTCATCATCGACAACGGCGAGGTCCTCAACCCGGACTATACCGTCCCCACGAAGGTTACGCTGGCGGATGACGTCTACTTCCCGATCTGGATCGGCTCCGTCCGCGTGAGCGCCGGGAACCGGTCCTCCATCCCGGGAGCGATCGACGGATACGCCTCCTATGACCCGAATACCCGCGTCCTGACGCTGCACGGCTTCCGGGGCGTCAACGGATCCTGTCCGGTCAATTACTACAACAACGCCAGCGCCCTGATCTGTGCGAAGGATCAGGATCTGCGCGTCCATTCCGTTGGCTGGTCCGTTCTGCAGAGCGACACCGCCTCGGACGGCATCCTCCTGACGGGCAGCATCCCGCACACACTGACCCTTGAGGGTAACGGTCTGAACATCAGAGCCGGAACCTACGCGGCGTCGAGCGTCGGAGATCTGATCCTGAACTGCGACGACGTCACGGCGGACGGAGGCTTCAACACGCTCCGCACCGACGGCGGCGACATCAGAATCCTGCGGGGAAACGTGACCGTCACGGGAAGGAGCGGAGGCATCCACGCGGAAAACGGCAGTGTGTACATCGAGGGCGGGAACGTTGACGTCACGGTCGACAGTACCTACCCGTACACCGACGCCGTCACCGCCTGGGAGGGCAGCGTCACCGTCACCGGCGGGACCGTGCGCGCCCAGGGGGGCTCATGCGGCATCCGTGCGGACGGCAGCGGCGCCGGGATCGTGATCGAGAACGCCGACGTATCGGCGCACGGGCTGGACTTCGGCATCTATTCGGGCGGCGCACTCTCCGTGTCCGGCGACTGGATCTCGGTGGCGGCGACCAGCCCCGGGACTGCCGTTCACGCGGAAGGCGGCATCAGCCTGGGGACCGGCCTGAGTGTCGCCCAGCCGGAGGGCGGATACCCCGGCGCGAAAGACATCTGCATGCCGGGAGGCGCTCCCGCGACGGAGGTCATGATCCTGTCCGACACCTTCCCCGTCTGGGTCGGCCCGGCTCAGGTCACGGCGCAGAACCTGGGAGACGTTCTCGGCGACGGCAAAGTGAGCTACGATCCTTCCACCCACACGCTGACGCTGGACCACGTCTCGCTGACGGAGGCCAATCCCGAAACCTACGCCTTCATTCACGCGGACAACGACCTGACCGTCACGGGCTCCGCTTCCCTGAACAGCGCGTCCGTGGGCTACGGCATCACCTGCGGCAACAATCTCACGATCAAAAACGCGGAGCTTGACATCGACGTCATCCGGGAGGGGATCGGCTCGAGCGGGACACTCGACGTGGTGTACAGCACCGTCAGCGTCTCGGCGGAGATCGACAATTCCTACGGCCTGTTCTCCGTAGGGGATATGCTCCTCGAGAGTTCGACCATCACCGCGCATGTTAAAGACGGGCCGAACGCTCTCGGAGAGGTGAGGAGCTGCTGCGGCATCTTTTCACGGAGCAATCTGAGGATCGAGGGATGCGTTCTCGACGTCACGGCGGACGGCCTGGCGCATTCTGAAGGCATTGCATCCGCGGAGTATATCGGCATGGCAGCCTCCGGGACCGTCAAAGCATACGGCTCCTCCGCCGTCGGGATCCGCGCCTCGGACGGCATGGGATTCGCACCGGGCTGCGATCTCACCGTGGAGGGCGGACTTTACGGCGTGGACGTCACGTACCAGACCAACGGCTTCACCGTCACAAACAGTAAACTGAGGGTCAGCGGCGGCTCCGAGGGCTTCCGACTCCGGGACGTGCCCTTCACCGTTAACGGGGAGCTGACGCTGATCACAGCCGAAGGACCGAACGGAGCCGTCGTCTGCGACGGGGTTAATATCTGGGCGCCTCTCGGCGTCATCGAGCCAGAAGGAGGATATTACTGGGACGGCGCCGTCGTCACCCCGGACGGGTTCAGGGCGTCGTATGTCGTCATTGCCAACGGGTATCCTCCGGAGATCACACAGCATCCGACGGACCAGACCGTCCCCGTGGGAGACTTCGCCCACTTCACCGTATCCGCGGAGGGCGGGACTCTGCCCTATACCTATCAGTGGAGATACCGCACCTCTCCCTCCGGCGGATGGAGAAACGTTTCCTCCGCAGACGGAACGCACTCTAACTATCCGCTTAAGGTGCAGGAGCGCCACAACGGCTATCAGTATCAATGCGTTGTGATGGACGCCGCGGGGAGACAGGCGGTCTCGGACACCGCGACGCTGACGGTCACACCCGCAGTCGTCATTACGCTCCAGCCCTCCGACTGCACGGTCGCCGTCGGGGAGACAGCCTCCTTCACGGTCGCGGCTGAGGGCGGCGTCGCTCCGCTGAAATACCAGTGGCTCTACCGGACCGGTCCGGAGGATTACTGGAAGACGGTCGCATCGTCCAGTGGCAAGAAGGCGACCTATACGCTGACCGCTCAGGCGCGCCACAACGGATACCAGTACCAGTGCGTCGTCGAGGACCAGGTGGGCTCCTTCGACCGCTCGACGATTGCGACGCTGACGATAGGCACGCCCCTGACCATCGATGTCCAGCCCGCGGATCAGACCGTGTCCGCCGGCAGCACGGCCTCATTCAGCGTGACGGCCTCGGGCGGAACGGAGCCCTACAGCTTCCAGTGGCAGTACCGCAAGACCGTCACCGGCGCGTGGATCAACATTTCGGCAGCATCCGCAAGAACCGACACCTACACCCTGACGGCGGAAGTGCGGCATAATGGATACCAGTATCAGTGCATCGTCACCGACAACGCGGGAGCGAGTGTCACATCCCGCATCGCGGCGCTGACCGTTGGAACGCCCGTGGTTGTGTCGGATGAGCCCGCAGATGTGACGGTCACGGAGGGCGAGACCGCGGTGTTCCGGGTCAGCGTCTCCGGCGGAACGGCTCCCTATCAGTATCAGTGGCAGTACCTGAAGCCGGGCGCGTCGTCCTGGATGAACGTATCCGCGGCGGCAGGAAAGACCGATGAATACTCTCTGAAAACCGAACTCCGCCACGACGGGTATCAATACCGGTGCGTGGTCACCGACAGTGTCGGAAGCATGGCCATGACGAAGATCGTCCATCTGACGGTGGTGCATAACGTACCCCTGACCGTCGTGTCCCAGCCTTCGGCGCAGAACGTCCCGGTCGGTGACACGGCAGTGTTCAGCGTGACCGTGGAGGGCGGAAAAGCGCCTTACTCGTACCAGTGGCAGTATCTGAAGCCCGGCGCGTCCGCGTGGGCCGATGTGGCGGCGGCATCCGGAAAGACCGATACCTACACCATGACGGCACAGGCGCGGCACGACGGGTACGTCTACCGGTGCAAAATCACAGACAACGCCGGAAGGAGCATCTTCTCCGAATGCGCGGCGCTGACGGTCGGATCCGGTCCCCACAAGATCGCGGACCTCGTCGCCAGGATCCCGGACTACGGAGCGGACTTCCCCGTTCTGGATCTGACGGCGGAGGAGGAGGCCCTGTGGGATCTCGGCGAGCTGAACGAAGCGGACCTCCCAGTCCTGCCGACGGAAAGCTCCTTTATCGGATTCGCCGGAGCGGAAGAAACCTCCGGAGTCTTTGAGCTGACGGCTGATTTCGACGACGAGACGGCGGCGTTCTGGGGAGACCTGAGCGTTTATGACTTCGACGAAGCAGTCGACGGGTACGAGGCGGAGTAAATCTGCAAGTCCCCCAAGACAGCAGGCAAATCAAAACAACACAAAGCCGGATCGGGTGCGGAGCCCGGTCCGGTTTTTGGTTTCGGTGATACGGAGGAATGCGGACGTATCACAAAGGACAGCGCTTCCCTCTCCGGGACGGCATAGACTCCGGGAAATGCGCGGACGTCGTTCATCCGGATAAAAAAAGGCCCTCCGCAGCCTCTGACGGGATCAGGGGCGGGAGGGTCTCTCTGTACATTTGTTTTCGAATGCGGAAGGGTTATTCCTCCGTCAGAATCTCCTTTGCCGCAAGGACCGCCGGGATCTTTTCGTCATAGGCTTCCCGGATCAGTCCGGCGTTGCGCTCCAGCAGATCCTTGATCTTCTCGGGGGAGGGATCCTCCGCGTCGAACCGGAGAAGTTTTTTTACGTCCCGGTGATAATCCGCGTAGGTCTGGCCCTCCACGAAATCCTTGCGGTAAATCCGGAAGAGGCCCACGGAGGGATCGATTTCCGTATGATGGGTCCAGTACGGGATGTGCTCGTCCGTGCAGAGGTTGTCGGCGAGGGAGCAGATCAGGTCGTGCAGCTCCAGATTCTCC
>CACYWX010000201.1 GCA_902778205.1 uncultured Ruminococcus sp.
CGGTGGAGTATTCCGGCTTCGAGCTGCCCGTTACCGCCCTTCGCGTGCTGGACGGTTACCGGGGCGTGTATGTGCAGGACGGCGTGACGGTCCGGTTCCGCCGGGTCAACGTGATCCACGAGAGCGAGGACGGCACCGTGATTTGTACGGGAAATCCGCAGGAGAACGAAGCGATCCGGGAGGAGGTCCGGCTGGCGAACCTGCAGACCGGGAAAAAAGCGGCCTACGACGAGACCTCCTTCGGCACCTATTACTGGATCGAGGAAAACGACGTGGTGATCGTGGGCGGCAGGGACCTGTATTCCGGCAAGATCGTCGGATGAGGGCGGACGGGAGGAACCATGCTGACTGAGGAAAGAAAAACCGAGCTCCGGGACAACTACCGGAGAGTGCTTGAAAATATAGAGGAAGCGCGGCTGAGACGGGGAGGCGGGGATCCCGTGACCCTTCTGGCCGCCACCAAGACCGTGCCGGAGGAGGAGGTTTTATTCCTGATCCGGGAATGCGGCCTGACCGTATGCGGGGAGAACCGCCAGCAGGAATTCACCTCCAAGTACAACGGCGTCACGGGCGCGGGGGCCAGGATGGACTTCATCGGCCACCTGCAGACCAACAAGATCCGCTTCGTGGCGGGACGGGCGGGGCTGATCCACTCTCTGGACTCCCTGCGGCTGGCCTCGGGGCTGGACGCGCGGTGCAGGACCCTGGGCGCCGTGCAGGACGTGCTGATCGAGATCAACATCGGCGGGGAGGAGTCGAAGACGGGTATCGACCCCGCCATGTTTGACGAAATCCTGTCGCGGATGGCGGAATACCGGGCTCTGAGGGTGCGCGGAATCATGACCATGGCGCCGAAATGCGAAAAAAATGAGGATTTTCGCGGGTATTTCAAGAAATCTTATCAAATCTACCTTGACTTTTTGAGAAAAAAACCGCATAATATAGGGGAGGGCGTCTTGTCCATGGGAATGAGCGACAGCTACGTGACCGCCGTGGAGGAGGGATCCAACATGGTCCGCGTGGGCAGCGCCATTTTCGGAGCCAGGATCTACCCCGCGAAGGGCTGACGGTCCGGTTCGCGGCACCCCTTCATCCGCCGGCGGTACAGCATCCGCGCGGCGCTACAATCTGATAATTCATCCTGCTTCAGGCAGAACGGAGGATTTATATGGGACTCATGGATCGAATCAAAAAGGTTACCGGTGCGAACGATACCTACGACGATAACTATGACGACGATTACTACGGAGTCTACGGCGACAACTACGACGGATCGCAGGACGACGGCGACATGCAGTACGCTCCTCAGCCCCAGCCCGTCGCCGCTGCGCCCGGTATGAACCAGGGCCCGGCCCCGGCTGTGAATATGAACATGAACATGGGCATGAACCAGGGCATGAATCCCGGTCCTCAGCCCATGGGCGGCGGCATCAGCCTCTCCGGCACCAACCTCAAGATGCAGGTGGTCCGTCCCGAGACCTACGACAGCGACACCGCCACGCAGATCGCCAATCATCTGCTGAACAAGTGCACCGTGGTGCTGAACCTGGAGAAAACCAGCAAGGAGGCTTCCCGCCGTCTGATCGACTTCCTCACCGGCGTGGCCTACTCCATCGGCGGCGACCTGAAGAACATCGCCACCAACGCCTATGTGATCACGCCCTCCAACGTGGACGTGGAGAACGCGAAGATCCGTCCCACCCAGCGTCAGCCCGAGCCGGAGCCGGAAGAGACGGTTCCCGCCGGCGGCGAGTTCAACGACTTCAACTGATCCGGGGTCCCTACGGACGGCTTAAGCGGATCCGCGGCGTCATCCGGAGGGATGGATTCATAAATAGACAAACATAGAACCGGAGGGGGATCCCTCAGGTCTTGTTTGTGTACCATGAAGCGATCTATGAGAGGCAAGAATTGATTCAGATTGCATATGTCCTGATGGCCACCGTGCGGGCGGTCCTCATGGTGCTGGAGCTTCTGATGCTGGCACGCGCCCTGATCAGCTGGCTCCCTCTGCCGGAGGATTCCCCCGTGGAGAACTTCCTCTGGACTGTCACGGAGCCGGTCATCGCGCCGGTCCGGGCTCTGTGCGACCGGTTCGGCTGGTTCGAAGGCCTGCCCATCGACATGCCCTTTTTCCTCACGTTCATCCTGCTGTCCGTTCTGTCCGCGCTGCTGTAGACCGGAAGGGCGGCGATCCCAATCCAAACGGAACCATTATGAAAAATCAGAGCGACGTTGTTTCCCGGGCATACGAGCTGTGGCGGGCCTCCGAATACAGGTGCGCCGTCACGGACTTCCTCTCGCCCGGGGAAAAGCTGGAAGTCTATACGGAGCTGAGCGCCCGGATCGGAAACGGCATGCAGAGATGCTTCTTCTGGGGCGGATGCCGCGGTACCGAGCGGGGTGCCGCGGTTTTTTTGCCGGAATGGTGCATGCCGGAAGAGGACCCGCCCCGTCACGCCATGCCGCTGGATACGGAGCGGACCGCTTTTTTCGCCGGGTATCTGGGAGAGCATCCCGAGGTTCTGGAAGAGATCCCCATCGTGCCGCTGTCGGTCCGGGGAAGCGGCTTCCGGTCCCTGAGCCACCGGGATTTCATGGGCGGCATCCTGTCCCTGGGGGTGGACCGGGCCGTGATCGGAGACATCGCGGTGCTGTCGGAGAGCGAGGCCCTGGTCTTCGCGGCGGAGCGGATCGCGCCCTTTCTGGAATCGGAGCTGACGAGGATCGGCCGGGACGCCGTAACCTGCACGCGCCTTGAACCGGACCCGTCCTTCGAGATTCCGCGCCGCTTCGAGGAGATCCCCGTCACCGTGGCGTCCCTGCGGCTGGACGGCGTCGTGAAGGCCCTGACCGGGCAGTCCCGGGAGGACGCCGCCGCTATGGTGCGTCAGGGACTGGCGGAGCTCAATTACCGGGAGTGCGCCGAGGTGGCGAAGGAGGTGGCGGAGGGGGACGTGCTCTCCGTCCGCGGCTTTGGAAAGTTCATCATCGGAGAGACCGCCGGATCCACCAGAAGCGGCCGTCTCCGCGTCGTCTGCCGGAAGTATCTGTAAACTGTTCACACCCGCTCTTGCCGGATTCAGGAGGACCATATGTCTGTCGATTTCAAGAACAAGCTGTTTCAGAAAGCCCTCTGGGGATACGCCCCCGAAGAGGTGGACGAGTACATATCCTACGTGGCCGGGGAATACGCGAGACTGGAAAAGCGGTTCGGCGCACTGAAGGCCGAGGGCTCCGGAAAGCGGCAGAATCAGACCGGAACTCCCGCGGCGGACATTCCCGGCGTCTCCGGACCGGAGAGCGGAGAAAAAGCGGAGGCGGAGCGGATCCTGTCCGAAGCCCGGGAAAGTGCGGATCGGGAAGCCGCCTCCATCCTCGGGAAGAGCCGCAGAGAGGCGGAAGAGGAGGCCGGACGGATCCTGGACGATGCCCGCGAGAAGGCGGATGCAATCCTGAGGGAGGCCGAAGAGACCCGCCGGACCGCCGAGGAGGAACGCCTGGCGGTTGGAGAAATACAGCGTGCTGTCGAAGAATCGCGCAGGGCAGTTGAGGAGTCACAGCGGGCTGTCGAGGAATCGCGCCGGACCATCGAGGCGGAGCGCGCCGCTCTGGAGCAGGAACGGACCTCCCTGGAGCAGAGACGTTCCGAAGCCTCCGATGAACGGGAAAGCGCGGACGCTCTGCGTCGTGAAGCGGAGGAAAAGCTCGGGGAGAGCGGCCGCATTCTGGCAGGATTGTCCGAGGCATCCGCCCGGTTCCGGAGGGATATTCTGGCCTTCTCCTCCTCCATGGAGTCCATGGCCAGGACCCAACTCAGCGCGGCGGAGCGGTTCGGTGAGGACGCGGACCGGTTCCTTGAGGAAATGCGGGCGTTCTCGTCCGATCAGCCGTCCCCCGCAGACGAGGACGCCGGGGAGGATCCCTTCGGATTCGCCGCCGCGGCCGCCGTTATCGGGGAGATGCTCAAGGATCTTCCGGAGGATGAACCGGACGCGAAGGAGACTCCCGCCGCGGCCGAGCCGTCGGATGACATCACGGAGGACGATTCCGTACCGGAGGATGTCCCGGACGAACAGGAAGGCGCGGACGATCAGAAAACCCAGGAGCCGATCCTTCCGGAGGAGGAGGACGACGCGGACCGTCTTATGGCCGAATCCGCCGTGTCGGACCGGATCGCCGGGGAAGCGGACCTGATCCTGTCACAGCTCCGGGAGCTGGCCGAGGAGGAAAACCGGGAACCGGACGGAGAACCGGAGAACTGACACCCGGATCATGAAGTCGGAGAACCCGCCGAAGCGGAGCCGGATTCCGCCGGGGAGAACGCCGGGGCTGAGCCCCAGAACGAGCTGTCCGAGGATCTGTCCTCAGAGGACCTGTCCGCGGAGGACCTGTCCGCGGAGGATCTGCCCGGGGACGAGGAGCTGGAGGCTGTGATGGCCGCTCTGTCCGGCATTTCCGAGGACGAAAGCTACGACGCCATGCTGGCCTCCTTCCGGCCGGAGGACGAGGTGGATCCCCGGATGGCGGAGGATCTGGCGAAAAAGCGCAGCGACCGCTTCCGCCGCATGATGGACGAGGCCAGGGAGGAACGGAAGACCTCCCGCAGAACGGACGCGGACCGGAGCGACGCCGGGGAATCCGCCCTGGAAAAGGAGATCGCAGCGGCGGTGGAGGCGGCTGTGCGGGCCGATCTGGATCCGGAAAAGGCTCTGGACGATATGCTGGCCGGGCTGACCGGAGAGGAATCCGGCGTTACGGCGGGAGACGTGCTGGAGATGCTGGATTTCGAGGAGCCCGGAGAGGACGGCGCGGCCTACAGGGATCTCGATCTGGAGGATTTCAGACGTCCGGCCGGCGACAAGGCGGACGGGGAACAGGATGAGGCGCGGGACGTGGAGGACGAGGGCGATGACCCTCCCCGCGCATGACGAACGATAGGATCTGAGGCAATATGATTTTTGTGATTCTGACGGCCGTGCTGGCTGTCGCTGTCGATCAGCTGACCAAATACCTCATGGCGGGCATGCTCCCGGACCTTCCGGGGAGGACTCTGCCCGTGATCCGGGATGTGCTCCACTTCACTTATGTGGAGAACGAGGGAGCCGCCTTCGGGATGCTGTCGGAGCACCGGTGGGTGTTCATGGTGCTGTCGGTGCTGGGACTGGCCGCCATCGCCGTGTTCGTGGCGAAGGAGAAGCCGAAGAGCGCTTGGGTGCGGCTCGCGGCGGGTCTGGTGCTGGGCGGCGGCGTCGGCAACATGGTGGACCGGCTGGGCTTCGGCTTCGCGGAGAAGAAGGGAGCGGTGCTGGACTTCATCGACTGCCGCTTCGTGGATTTCTACGTGTTCAACGTGGCGGACGCCTGCGTGACCGTGGGATGCTTCCTCTATATGTTCCTGCTGATCGTGTCCGAGATCCGGCAGGCCCGGGAGGCGAAAAAGGCTCCCGCGGAGGGTGAGGAGCCCGCTCCGGATGCGGAGGAAAAGCCGGACGGAGAGCGGGCCGAAGAAGAGGGAGAGCCGGAGGACCGCGATGCGTGAGGTCTTCGACGACGGCGGGATCTTTTTGTGCCGGATCCCGGAGAGGCCGGGGGAGGATGACGGGCTCTATGAACACGTGGGGGACAGGCTGGACGCGCTTCTGGCGGAGGAAACCGGACTGACCCGCTCCCGGATCCAGCGGCTCATGGAGGACGGGCTGGTGACGGTGAACGGCAAGCCCGTCAAAAAGAACGTCCGGGCGGCCCGGGGCGACGAGATCGAGGTGACCCTGCCCGAGACCGAGGAAGCGGAGGCCGAACCGGAGGACATTCCGCTGGACGTGGTCTACGAGGATTCCGACATCATCGTGGTGAACAAGCCCGCCGGCATGGTGGTCCATCCCGCGCCGGGACACAGCAGCGGGACTCTGGTGAACGCCCTGCTGTACCACTGCGGGGATTCGCTCTCCGGCATCGGCGGGGTGAACCGGCCGGGCATTGTCCACCGCATCGACCGGGACACCTCCGGGCTGATCTGCGCGGCCAAGAACGACGCGGCCCACGCGGGTCTGTCGGAGCAGCTGAAGGACCACACCATGCACCGGGAGTACCGGATGCTGGTAAACGGAAATCTGCGGGAGGACTCCGGCACCGTGGACGAGCCCATCGGACGACATCCCGTTGACCGGAAGAAAATGGCGGTGCTCCGGGGACCGGACAGGCACAGCCGCCGCGCCGTCACCCACT
>CACYWX010000202.1 GCA_902778205.1 uncultured Ruminococcus sp.
GAGGACCGCGCCACGTTCCGCCATGACCGAGGTCAGCATCCCCGTGCCGCAGGCGCATTCCAGCACCCGGTCTCCCGCCGCGATCTGCCCGGCGACGATCCGCTTCAACGCCGTGTGGGTCTTGCGGTTGATGAGGTTGACGAAAATGTCGTATACGCCCGCCGCGTGATCCCAGAACATGTCATCTCCCCCTTTTTTCATCCGTTTTTGGGTCCGGCCGTGTTTTACCACTCCGCCAGGGTCTTTCTCAGCCTCCGGTCGATGTCGATCCGCATCCGGCGGCATTCCCCGGCGTGCTCCTTTCCCGATCTGAACATGAAGGACACCAGAAGTCCCGACCCCACGGGCAGGATCATCCTGAGAAGGGACTCCGGGAATGCAAAGTGCGTGCCGTACCGGTACAGCCAGGCCTCGAAGGAGTTGTCCCGGGGCATCCGGATCAGCCGCTCCTCCATCCGCCGGATATACCTGCAGGTGTCCCACAGCACGTCGTCCTCCGCGCCGATGAAGACGATCTTCCCGCGGATGTTCTCCACCCGGATCCGCTCCTCCTCCCGGACCGGATGAAGCCGTTCGGATTCGTCGAACATGGGACGGGACGCGATCTTGTCTCCGCCCGCCCGGGACGCCTCCTCGATCTTCAGCCAGTACTCCGGATGCCGGTAAGCATAGGGTAAATACGGAAGCGGCTTCCCCTGCCAGGTGACGGAGGATTCGCCGTCCCCGGGTCTCTCCCGCATGCCGTCCAGCCCGTCCTGATAGAAGCCCTCCATCACGAAGTCCGGCGGGGAGATGGCGACGGTCAGGGTCAGGTCCGGATAGTACGACGCGGCCAGGAGCGCCATCATCCCGGTGGTGGACGCGCCCGCGACGCCGAGCTTTTCACAGCCCTGCGCCTTCATGAACGCAATCGCTTTCCCGAACCGCTCAAGCGGATAGCTGTGATGCCCGTAGTCCTTTTTCTCCGGGGACATGGCCATGACGTGGATGCCCTGCCGGTTCATCCATTTCGCCCCCATGGACGCCATGCGGTCCTCCGCGCTGTCGCCCAGCATGAGGATCATTCCGCGGCCGGTGTCCCCGGAGCAGGGATACCACGCCCCGTTGAAGCCGTCCCGGTCCACTCTGAATACCTGCTTTTTCATACCCTGCCTCCGTCGGTCATTTGATTAGCCTTTGCTTACCATTATACACGCCTTCCCGGCCTTTTGCAAGGACCGCGGCCGAAATTGCCGGAAAAAGCCGGGGACCGCGTGATCTGAAGCACCTGAAACGGAACGGATCCGCCCTTCTCCCGCTTACTCCCGGTTCTTCAGCACGACGCCCATGTCAACGCGGTCGATGCGGCGGACCAGAAGCCGGTTGATGACGGCATAGAGCAGCATGACCCCGCAGAACAGGGCGGCGTATACCCATAGGGGCATGCTGAGATCGATGCCGCATGGCACGTTTGAGACCAGATAGGGGTACATGGCGTCCATGAGAACCTTGGAGAGCGGAATGGAGACGAGGGTCCCGACGGCGATGAGCGCCGTGTTCCCGTCGATGAACAGCTTCGAGAGCTCTCCCCGCCGGTAGCCGAAGACCTTGAACAGGGCGATCCCCCCCGCGGACCGGTCGATCATGACCTTCATCATCAGGTACATGACCACGGCCATGATGCCGGCGGAGGCGATGATCATGGTGTAGACCATCCCCGACATCAGATTGACGAAAATGTCCGCGGCCTTGACCACGTCCTCCCGGGTGCTGACGGAATAGAGCCGCCCCGGATCGATGCCGAGATCCCGGTCGGAGAAGACGGTGTTGTAATAGTCGTCCTCCGCGCCGAAGAGCTCCTGCATCCGGTCGATGTCCATGAAGACGCAGAACGACGGCGACCAGGTCACGATCCCGTCCACGGTGAAGGCGTAGGAGCGGCCGCTGTCCGGATCCTCGGCGGTGAAGGAGTCCCCGGTTTTCAGCCTGAATTTCTGTGCCATGGCGGAGCTGATTTCGACCCGGGACATGCTGTCCGGCGGATCGGCGTCAAAGTAGGGATTGTCCCGCTCCAGACCCAGCACCGTTACGTCCATATTGTAGCCGAAAACCTCCTTTTTCAGGCTCTCGGAGTAAGCGGGAGTTCCGTTTGCGGGGACCTCCTCCTCCGGGTACTTGTAGAGGTACATATAGGCGTATTTCGTGTCGGCCACGTTGTCCTGCCCCACGTGCTCGCAGAGGAAGAACGCGTTGATGCCGATCATCATGAGCAGGAGGCATACGAAGATCCCGAGCACCACGCCAACCGCGCTTCTGCCCTCCCGGAGCATCTGCCGGAGCCGGAACCGCCGGATGTAGCTCATGCTTCCGAGCTCTACCCGGGACAGGTCCCGGGAGACGTCCCGCCGCTTTTCCTCCCTGCGGATCATCTGAAGCGCGGGCGCGGACAGACGGCGGCGGATCACGATCCAGTTCACCAGTGCCGCGGTCACGGGAGGCATGACGATCCCGTACAGGATCACCCACAGCTCCGTCACCGTGTCGAGGGAGGGAACGGAGAAGTAGGCGTAGGTGTCCGCCGTCTGCAGGGGAACCCCGAACCGGCTGTAGCCGAGGGCCGTTCCCACCGCTCCCGCGGCAAGGCAAACCAGGGAGGGCAGGACCAGATAGTGGCGCAGAAGCTCTCCCCGGCGCACGCCCAGGGCGTACAGGGTGCCGATGACGCTCTGTTCCTCTTCGATGCCGTGGACCACGAAGACGCTGATGACGTAGGCCATGAGCGCAAGGATGATGACCCCGGCCAGGATGCTGGCGTATTTGTTGATGACCACGTCGTCCGACGCCGCGCCGATGCGGGGGTTGTCATCCGCGGTCACAAAGGAGCGGAGGTTGTCGTTCTCCGGTGACCAGTACTTGTCGATCAGCTCCCGGACGGCGTCCCTCAGCTCCGCTCCTCCCTCGGCGGCATCCTCTCCGGCCTCCCGGAGCTCGTCCACCCCGTCGAAGAGCTCCCCGGGAAGCATCGTCCGGAGGGAATCCGGGATGTCACCCTTCATCCGGTCCGAAAACTCGCCCAGCGCGTCCGAGAGCTCCCCGAGACCGTCCGCCAGCTCCTCCGAGCCCTCCGCGAGATCGTCACGCTTTCCGTAGATCTGCTTCCAGTAGTCTTTGAAAACCGGATCCTCCACCGCGTCCGGATCGAAGGAGAAGGTTCTGAGAAGGTTTTTCAGCTCCTCGTCCGTCATCTTCCCGTTCAGCCGGTAGGCGTAGAGGTATTCCTCGGATTGCAGGCTTTTTCCCGTGTCCGCCAGGCGGTCGTACAGGGCGTCCGTCACAAAGGCCGTGCCGAAGTTCGCGCTGTCCACCGTGCTGTCGCCCATGGTGCGGAACGGCGCGTCGTAGTCCGGCGTGGTGGCGATGCCGCTGACCGTGAGCCCGATGCCCCCCGCCGTGATCCGATCCCCGGGCCGGAGGGACTTCGTCTCGCAGTACCGCTTTTCCAGAAGGATTTCCCCGTCGTCTGCCGGATACGCGCCGCACTCGGTTTCCGCCAGATCGACGCCCTCCCGGATTCGGAACACCCGCAGGATGCTCCCGTCGGAGAGGGAATAATCCCGGTAAAACATGGCCGCGAGATCGATCCCCTTATCCCGGAGCAGGGCTTCCTCCTCCTCCGTCAGGGGAACGAAGACCGTGAACTGACCGTCCTCGATCCGGTTTTTCTCCGCGTGCTCCGCGCCGCCGAGGATGACGGTGTCCGCCGCGCCGATGAGACTGACGATCAGATAAATGGAGAGGATGATCATCGCCGCCAGCGCAAGATACCGGAGGAGGTGCGCGCGCAGCTCACGCATCGTCCTCTTCGCCAGAACCCGTCCCATATCAGAGCTCCTCCAGTTCCGCCGCGGGGACTGGTGAGGCGTTCTCGTATTCGTCCACGATCACCCCGTCCCGGATGGTCAGCACCTTGTGCGCCATCTGCCGGATCGCGGCGTTGTGGGTCACCAGCAGAATCGTCGTGCCCCAGGTGCGGTTGATGCGCTCCAGCAGGATCAGGATCTCCCGGCTGGAGGCGGAGTCGAGGGCGCCCGTGGGCTCGTCGCAGAGCAGAAGCTCCGGGTTCTTGATCACGGCTCGGGCAATGGCGCACCGCTGCTGCTGGCCGCCGGAGAGCTGGGAGGGGAATTTGTTCCGGTGCTCCGCCATGCCCAGCGTGTCGAGCAGGTCGTCCATGGGCAGGGGATGCTTCGACAGGTACTGGCAGACCTGCACGTTCTCCCTCACCGTCAGATTCGGCACGAGATTGTAGAACTGGAACACAAAGCCCAGCTTCTCCCGCCGGTACTCCGCGAGACCGTCCTTCTTCATGCCGCAGAGCTCGGACCCGTCCACCAGGATCGATCCGCTGTCCGCCGTTTCCAGCGCTCCGACGCAGTTGAGCAGGGTGGATTTGCCGGATCCGCTTGGGCCGAGGATGGCGCACACCGATCCCTTCTCCACCGACGTGGAGACGCCCCGGAGAACCTCCGTGCGGCTGCTGCCTTCTCCGTAGCTCTTCTTCAAGTCCCTGATTTCCAGATACATGCCGTCCTTTTGCCTCCCGCTGTCCGAACCATGAAATTAGCTTGCGCTAACCATTATAGCACAGCACTCCGGAAAAATCAAGGACCCGGGAAGGATCCGCCGAAAAACGCGGAAAACGGAGCAGAAAAAAGCCGAACACTGCATGCCACGCATTCCCGTCCATAGGGGAGGCGGCATGGGTTCGGCCGATATTCTTCCATTTATTCTATTTCGGTTACCTTCCGGGAATCCGGATCGTGACGGCGCTCCCTCCCTCTTCCCGCCGTTCGACGGACAGCGTTCCTGAGCACATCATGGTCAGCCGCTCCCGGATGTTGTTCAGGGCCATGTGGGGCTCCCGGTCGTCCGGCCTGAGGAAATCCCGCTCGTCGAATCCCGGTCCGTTGTCGGTGACGGTGATCTCGAAGCCCTCCGCCGTCTCCCGGGACACCACGCGGATGAGGAGCGGGGCCGCTTCCGGGTTGATTCCGTATTTGACCGCGTTCTCCACGATGGGCTGAAGGGTCAGCGGCGGGAGTCGGAACCGCGTCGCGGGCGTGTCGAACTCCACGAACAGCCTGTTCTCGAACCGCACCTGCTCCACCGCCAGATAGGCCCGGGCGTGCGCCAGCTCGTCCGTGAACGGGACTGTATCGTCCCTGGCAAGGGCAGCGAAGTGTCCCGCAGGTAGGCGGTGAAATCCAGAATCACCTGCCGTGCTCTTCCGGGGTCCTGTCCGCATAAATAGTAAATGCTCGTCATAGTATTGAGGATGAAGTGGGGACGCATCTCCAGCACCGCCGAGCGCGCCTTCTCCTTCGCGGCTTCCTCCTTCTGGGTGAGATAGCGGTCCGCCTGATCTTTCAGAAGGAAGACCGCGAGAAAGACCGCCTGAAGCAGGGAGGAGGTGAGAACGCAGACGAGGAACAGAAGGACCTGTCCGCGCGTCAGCTTTTTCCGCCTTCGGAGAATGCCGATGAGAAGGAACAGCAGATACCCGGCGGAGAGCAGGATCCCGGAGGCGTAGACCGCGTCGAAGGAAAACGGACTGCCGGGGATCCGGATCTGGAGCCGCTTCTGATCCACGCCGATCAGCGTCACGAGAAAGGTGAGAACGTCCAGCACGCACGCCGCGATGAAAAACCGGTTCCCGCGCCGCTCCTCCCCGCAGCAGAAGAGCAGATACCATACGTAGACCGGCATCAGAAGGGACGTCGAGAGGGCGCTTGTCACCAGACTGAACCCTCCGGAGAGGAGATCCGGCAGATAGACCGTGCAGAGGGTCGCCCCCAGCTGGAGAAAGCCGGAGAAGAGCAGGAGGCTGAAGGTCAGACGATAGAAACTTTTTAAACGCTTTTCCATGCCGCCGACCCAGTGCATCATCAGAAGTCCGACGAGGCTGAGGGTGATGGCGGCGCTGTCGTTGGCGAGGTTGAGGGCTGTGAGCATGTTCATCGGATGAGACCTCCCACGGGATACCGGAGCCGCGAGAGCTGATCCCGAACCATGTCCGCGGTGAGGGGCTTCACGGCGAATCCGCAGGCGCCGGTGCTCCAGGCGTCGAGGGCGTAGTCCGCGTAGGCCGTGAGGAAGATCACGTTCGTTTTCGGATGGATTTTCAGAAGCTCTTCGCAGAGCAGAAGGCCGCTGGTCCGCCCCAGCTCGATGTCGAGAAATGCC
>CACYWX010000203.1:0-6159 GCA_902778205.1 uncultured Ruminococcus sp.
CTTCATGAACAACAATTTCATCAATCTGAACTATCTCAGGCTGTCCGTCGGCCCGGCGCTGGTCATCCTCGTGATTTTCGCGTTGCTGGGACTGCTGCTCGGGCTCCGGGATAAGGACGAAGGGGGGCATGAATGATGACAAGGCGTAAAAAAACGGGCGACATTGTCACCCTCGTCGTGTTGATCCTCATGTCCGTCGTCGTGATTCTCCCCGTGCTGTTCATGGTCACGCACTCCTTCATGAGCGGAAACGAACTCACGGCGAGTTACGGCAAGATCCTCTCGTCCTCCAAGGATGACGAGGACGACACCCCCATCGAGATCGACGCGCACCTGATCCCCCGGGAGCCCTCCCTGAAAGGCTATTGGGACGTGTTCCTCGCAACGCCGGACTACCTCGGCAAGTTCTGGCTGTCCCTCGGCCTTTGCGCGGCGATCACGGCGGGACAAACCCTGCTGGCCTGTCTCGGCGGGTACGGATTTGCGAAGTTCAAGTACCCTGGGAAGAACCTGCTGTTTGCTCTCATGGTTCTGCTCATGATGCTCCCGCTGCAGGTCACGCTTGTGCCGAACTATATCGTGCTCGACAAGCTGAACATGATCGGCTCGTACTCAGCAATCATTTTGCCGGGGATCTGCTCTGCGTTCGGCGTGTTCCTTCTAACCCAGACCTTCAAGTCCATCCCCGATTCCGTTCTGGAGGCCGCGCGTCTCGACGGGGCGAATCAGTTCAAAACGCTCCTACTCGTCGTGATCCCGCAGGCCAAAGCGGGGATTGCCTCCCTCGTGATCCTGAATTTCATCGACACGTGGAACATGGTCGAACAACCGCTTGTGTTCCTGAAAGACAGATTAAAGTACCCGCTGTCGATCTTCCTCTCGCAGATCAAAAACGCCGATCTGAGCCGGGCGTTTGTGTGCGGCATTCTGGCCATGCTCCCCGTCCTGCTCCTGTTCCTGCACTTCAAGGACGCGCTCATGACCGGGATCGAGAACTCGGCGTTGAAATGAGGTGAGCGGCATGACAAGATCAAAGAAAATCCTCAATATCGCCACGGCAATTGTCGTCGGGCTTCTCATTGCTTGTACGGTCGCATCGTTTGCTATCCGCGCGCGGACCCAGCCGAAGGTGGAGACGGTCCAGCCCACGCAGTACAGCTTTGCTCTCGGGCAGGAGTGGGTCGACGTCCTCACCGTCCCGCGGAAGGCCGTGCTGTCCGAAACCCGCTCCTTCTTCGACGAGGAGGGGACGGAATACACCTACGAACAATACTACGTCTATGTCGCCACGTCCTCCCTCGGGCTTTTCGGAGAGGTCTACGACGCGGAGCGGATCAACGTGAACCCGTTCCCCATCGAGAACTACACGCCCGAGGACTATCAGCCGGAGACGGGGCTATACATCCGCTCGGGAAACGACTATATCAGTCTGGACGGCGAGGACGCGGCGGCCTACGGTTGGGATCCCTTCGCGGTGGGAGAGGATTTGATGCTCCTCTCGGGCGGCGGGGTGAATTACTGGCATTCTGTCATTGTGTCGGAACTGGACCGGGTGGAAGAGGGGATGAGGGTGAGGATGGAGAATCACCGATAAGATTTATATAGGGATGTAGCAATGAGAACGAAGAAGTTATCCGCCTGGATCATGATGTTGATGCTGCTGTTTTCAATGTGTGGCTGTCAAAAGGATATACCATCCATTGCTTCCTCCGGCTTAACCCCAACAACAACTTCCGTTTCGTCGGAGGAACAGGTTGCGTTTCGCGGAACAAAAGCAGGCCTGCCGAAGGGGATGTACCTGTGTCCCACCGTAGAGCCATACACCAATGAAGATAGAATTCTCTGCCTTGCCTCGGAAATGATCGAAACCGAAGCGGAGGACGGAACCGTCGTCAACGGAGAGAAATATTCTCTTGTTACGTTGGAGCCAGACGGAAAGACACGGGAATCAGCACCTCTGAACTTCCCCGAAACCGCAGCGGTCATCGGCGGGGAAATCACCGGAGACGGTTTTGCGCTCCTGACAATGTCCGATAGCATTGTGTCAGTGTTCACGCGGGATGCATCCGAGGATCGGACAAGCGGAGACCTAGCACCGCTTCTTACCGGAAAAGATCAGCAATTTGTCGCCCTTGACGCGGATGAACATGGGAATATATGGATAGCGGCAAGCCATGAAGTCCTGAAGCTGGACAAAGATTTCTTGAAACGTTTTACCGTTCCGATGAACGGCTATGTGCGGGACATCGCTGCGACGGAGGACGGAGGTGCATGGGCCCTTGTGACAGACGCGGACATGACGGCGCAGAGAGTGGAGCCGACCGGGATCCTGACCGACCGGATCCTCCTGGACAACAACGCTGGGTCTCTGGTTTCATGCGGCGATGTGCTGTACTGTGATAGCACGAAAGGTATGAAAACCATAATGGAGATTACAGAATGCATTACTTCTATAAATTCCGATACTGCACACATCTTTACTGTATGCATACAGAGATGGTTTCATATAACAGTAACTGCACGGCAACAATGTGCAATCATATTATGTGACAAACAACAGCAAGGATTAACTAATCAAACTTAATGTAATGTTAAAGCGCAGCAGATACAATATATAAACAAAAAAGAGTGGCCATACTATCTATCCTCAAAGCATCTCTCAAAACAATGTAACAGAATGTATTAAGCACATAATTGATATATGTTCAAATATTGATTTCACTAACCGGAAGGCATCTCAACATGGAACGAAAAAACACCATATTCCGATTTCTCCCCTGTCCCATCTGTGGCACACAAAGCGATACCAAGGTTCTCCCTGAAACCGTCCTCGTCCGATACCCGCTTTTCTGCGCGAAGTGCAGGCAGGAATTTCTCGTAGATGTGGTCAATATGAAGATGGTACTCAGTGACAGCGCGGACGAGCCTTCCGGGGATGCAGAAAACCAGCAAGAAGAATAAGTAATCCCCGCGCCGGGAAGCCGATCCGGTTTTCTCGACGCGGGTTTTCTGCCTATTTGCTGTCCTTCGTGCGGAGAGTTCTGAGTATTGCTTCTATCGCCGGGTACAAAGCTTCAGCTTCTTCTTCCGAGCAGCCATCGACCAGTCTCCGCACACGATTCAGCCACGGAGCCTCATTGAGCATTTCCGGGTTGAAAATCAATCGGGCATCGATATTCAATTCCCGCACTAGCGGAAAGAGGACTTCGAGCTTTGGATTCCCGCGACCATTCTCGATGTTGAGTACAGTACGGTTTGCTGCATCAATCGACGACGCCAGTTCGCTCTGGGTGATTCCGCTCTTCACGCGGGCTTCCTTCACCACGTTTCCTAGAATAATGGAGTATTCTGGTATTTCTTTCATCTGGATTCACCTCATAGGTAATCTTTGCTATATTTAATATTTTACACCATGATTCGTATTTTGTCGATAAACTGCATTTTATCAAAAATGTGTAATATAGTTCATCTTATAGAGGGTCAGATATGAAACCAAGTAGGCACAGGATTGAAGGCAGGTACAGCCGAATACATCTCTGAGCCTGCGTCTGGCCAACAATCCCTTCTTAGGTGAACCGGAATTCACTATTCTATATACATTTCAAGCGTATATCGTTTTTCAGACGGTATGCGCTTTTTCCTTTCCTATCGTCCCGCGATCACGATCGCCGCCTGTCCGTTTCGTTTTCAACCCAAATCTTGAAACGAAACGGAGAAAGGATATGAAAAGGAAAAAGAGCGACTACGCTCTCAACAAAGAAGCACCTGATGCCATCGTGTATCAGGATGCCTACGACAATATAGAACCCCTGACCTCTGAGCAATTCAGCTCTGCGGAAGAGTTTCTCAAGTGGAAGAGATGGTCGGACGAGAACTACCACGAGCAGGAGAAAAAGAACAACATTGCCGAAAAACACACGGTTCCCCTGTCCGATGTTCCCGAAGCGAAGGTCGCAGAACCCTCCCATGAAGCACAGATCGCAGAGGACAAAGCAGAAGCGGAGCGGCTGGAAGAGCTAAAAAGACTGCTGTATGAGGTTCAAGATTTGATCTCTGAAAAGCAGTTCCGGAGACTCTGGATGTGGCGCGTGGACAGAATGAGGGAGGAAGAAATCGCCAAGATCGAAGGAATCCGTCAGCAGAATGTCTCGAAGAGCATCCAAGCCGCTTTGAAAACAATTTGTGAACATTTCAAAAAATAGCCCGAAAGAGGGTGTAAAAACAGCCAAAAAAATCCATATAGTGAGGGGCAACATAAATCCCGGTTCTGACCGAGCGATCCTCCGTGTCCCTCCCCCTGTTCATTGAAAACCGCATAGACCATGACACAGGCACAGACCCCGCGCGATAGCGGCATGAGGACGGCGCCATGACGGACTATTGTCCCGAGCGATCCACGGACCTCTGAATCGGTTCCGGCTGAACCGGGCGCGACGACACGCGCGGGCGATACGCAACTCCAGCTACGGCCTCCCACTGACTTGCGGGGGGACACGGCGATTCCCGTCTTGTGCGGTTTCGCGGTGCCGGGACAGCTCTGCCAAGGGTGGCCTGTGTCATGCCCGCGCCGGGGGAGGTGACAAATACGGCGGTAAACCCATCTATATCTATCTGATTCAGGATCAGATACCATGCGCCGACTGTGCTTCGTCATAGTCGGCGCATTCATGTGGTCCCGAATCCCATCATTTCATCAGAAGGAGAACGAATATGAATCCGAATCCATCCGAACAGCATCCGGAAGACGAAACCCTCGTCGATATACGGGATGTATCCGTTGATCCGTCCCTGCCGCGGGAGGAACGAATCGCTTCGTTCGTGAAGCAGATCGGGAATCCCTACCGGTTCCGGTGCGGCGACTTCATCGTCAACGCCAGCTTCCCGGAGAAAGGTCCCTCCATAGAAGATTGTCTGCGGGGGATCCTCCGGTGATGCGGCATCCTTGCGATCCCCCGCAAAGAGCGGTACAATGATCCCGGAAAAGGACCGGGCATGACGCGAACCTCATAAACCACTTCCTTTGCGGGGCAATTCCGGCAAACTGCAAAGGAGTGTTTTTTCATGCCTCAATTCAAAGCGGCGGCGTATATCCGCCTCTCGTACACCAACGACCGCTCCACCGAGAGCGACAGCGTGGGCAATCAGCGCAGGATCATCGAGGATTTCGTCACGCGGAACCCGGATATTGCCCTGATCGAAGAAAAGGTGGACGACGGTTATACCGGACTTCTCTTCGACCGGCCCGCCTACAAGGATATGATGAACGACATCATGACCGGGAAGATCAACTGCGTCATCGTCAAGGACCTGTCCCGTCTGGGGCGGGAGTACATCGAGACCGGGCGGTATCTGCGGCGGATCTTTCCCGCCTACGGTGTCCGCTTCATCTCCATCACGGACAACATCGACACCGCCCATGAGCAGAACAGCGACGATCTGACCATCTCCATCAAGAACATCATGAACGAATCCTACAGCCGGGATATATCCGTGAAGACCCGGACCGCCCTCGACGTGAAGCGGCGGAACGGCGACTTCGTGGGAGCGTTCACGGTGTACGGGTATCTGAAATCGGAGGAAAACCGAAACCGTCTCGTTCCCGATCCCTACGCGGGGAACGTGGTGCGGGATATTTTCCGGATGCGGCTGGGCGGCATGAGCGCCGCAAAGATCGCCGGTAAGCTGAACGCCCTCGGCATCCTCTCCCCGCTGGCCTACAAGAAGCGGTGCGGCCTCCCCCATGCCCGGAACAACTACACGGACCGGGAAGGATGCGGCTGGTCTGCCACCACAGTCATCCGGATCCTCTCGGACGAGACCTATACCGGGACGCTCGTCCAGGGCAAGACCGGAACGCTTCATTACAAGATCAAGGAACCGGAGCTTCGTCCCTCATCGGAATGGATCCGGACCCCGGACGCCCATGAAGCGTTGGTTTCCCGGCAGGACTTCGATCTTGTCCAGAGGATCCGTCAGCTGGACACCCGGAGCGCACCGGAAGCGGAGACGGTTCACCTCTTCTCCGGCTTGCTCATCTGCGGATGCTGCGGCGGTCCCATGTCCCGGAAAACCGTCCGCACCGGTGACCGGGCATACGTCTACTATTACTGTCCCACCGGGAAAAAGCACGGCTGTGACCGCCCCGTCATGGTGAAGGAA
>CACYWX010000203.1:6169-7165 GCA_902778205.1 uncultured Ruminococcus sp.
TATATCCTCTCTGGAAGCTCTGCTCAAAGCTACCGACGCTGAGAGTATCAACCGCGCCCTGACTGCGGAATACGGCGGACACCTCGCAGAGAACGAACTTAAGCTCGAACAGATCCGCCGATACCGCGCCAACCTGTACGAAAGCCTTACGGAGGGGATCATCACTAAGACCGAATACGCCAGCCTGAAAGAGCTGTACACCCGGCAGGAAGAGAACGTACAGGAGAGCATCCGGCTTCTGAAAGAAAAACTGGACGACGTGCGGGCGAACCGGGACGAGCGGAACCGCTGGATCAGGCAGTTCACGGAGTTTTCCGGGATGGATTCCCTCGACCGGAAGGCCGTGGTGCAAATGATCAGGAACATCACCGTTCTCGGAAAGTCTGAGATCCGTGTTTCCTTCGCGTATGAGGTCGAATACCGGCAGACGCTGTCCCTGCTGGAGCAGGCGGGAACGGCAGACAGAAAGGCGGGCTGAACTTGGCAAGGAAGAGCAGAAAGAACGTCACCCCCGAAGAGATACCGGCAAACGCCGCATACCGCGCCGCTGTGTATATCCGTTTGTCCGTGGAGGACAGCCAGAGCGGGAGCGCATCGGTGGAGACACAGCAGTACATCATCGGGCATTATCTGGACCGGCATCCGGAAATCGAACCGTTTCACACCTATATCGACAACGGACTGACCGGGACGAACTTCGACCGTCCGGCGTTCCAGTCCATGCTGAACGACATTGAGAGCGGAGCGGTCAACTGCGTCGTCGTCAAGGATCTCTCGCGCCTCGGCCGGAACAGCATCGACACGGGCTACTACATCGAGCAGTATTTCCCCCAGAGGAAGGTCCGCTTCATCGCCGTGAACGAGGGATACGGCACAGACAGCGCGGACGGACGCCCGGATATGATGATCGCCCTGCGCAACATGGTCAACGAGGCATACGCCGCGGACATCAGCAAAAAGATCACGGCGGCGCAGAGACAAATGATGAAGGACGGC
>CACYWX010000204.1 GCA_902778205.1 uncultured Ruminococcus sp.
ATTTGCCGAGAAAATCGGATTCCCGGACGCCTACCTTACTGAAGTAAAATCTCTCTGTGAGCTGGCCGCCGGGGATTATTCCGGACTGACGGAAGCACTGGCCGGGGATTTCCGGAACACGGAGCCGGTGGACGCCTTCGCCCGGGAGACAGGAACGGAACGGGATTCCGCCATGCTGGCCATGGGCCTTCTGCTGGGTCTGAACGCCCACGGGTACTACCGGGAGCACGGCATCGCCGATGAGATCTACTACGCCTCCATGCGGGAGCTGACCGTGTGGGCTAAGACCTGTGAGCGCGAGCGAGGACACGTCGGGTACTACGAATGGGGCTGGTTCGTGAACTTTCTGGACGCCTCCATCGTGCGGCTGGGACGGCTGGAATTCCACGAGGTCCGGTTCCACGACGGGCTGTCCTGGGAAAAGAACGGATATGACGTCCGCGGCGGGGACCGGGTCATCAACATGCACATCCCCGAGGACGGGCCCCTGGATCCCGAAGCGGTACAGGACGCCTTCCGGCGGGCATACCGGTATTTCGGGCGGTCCGGTCCGGCCTTCTTCGTCTGCGACTCCTGGCTTCTGTGGCCGGGCAACTACGACTTTCTCAGTGGGACCTCCCGCATCCGGGCTTTCATGGACAACTTCGACATCATCAGCCGGCATGACGTGAAGAACTGTGGGGATCTTTGGCGGGTCTTCGGACACCGGGACTCCTGGGATCCGGCCTCCCTGCCGCGCGACACGGAGCTGCGGCACACCATGGCGGATTATCTGGCGAAAAACGGCAATGTGACGGGGAGCGGCTACGGCGTCTTCCTGTTCGACGGAGAAAGGGTCGTCAAATGAAAATTGTGATTACGGACGGATACGCGGTGAATCCGGGGGATCTGTCCTGGGAATGGCTGGAGCAGTTCGGTGACGTGGCGGTGTACGACAAGCTGTCCGACGCGGCGGCTCCCTCGCGGATCGGTGACGCGGACGTCGTCTTCACCAACCGGGTGAAAATCGGGGAGGCGGTGCTGAAGGCCTGTCCGAACCTGAAATACGTGTCGGCTCTGGGAACGGGTTACGACATGATCGACGTGGCAGCCTGCCGGGAACGCGGGATCGAGATCTGCAACGTGCCGGGATACTCCACGGATTCCGTGGCACAGGTAGCATTTTCCCTCCTGCTGGCCAATGCCTTCGATCTGGCCGGATACGCGCAGATGGTCCGGGAAGGGAACTGGACCGGCGTTCCGGGCTTTCACTATGAGCTGACGCGCTTCACGGAGCTGGCCGGAAAGACGGCGGGCGTCTACGGATGCGGCGCCATCGGACACCGGTTCGCGGCGGTCTGCCGGGCCTTTGGCATGCGGGTTCTGGCTACGCGCCGGTCCAAGACCGAGGGCGAGGAGGACGGGATTCTCTTCGTGACGCCGGACGTTCTGCTGGCGGAGAGCGATTTTCTGTCCATCCACTGCCCGCTGACGGACGAGACGCGGGGCATGGTGGACCGGGATTTCATCGGGAAGATGAAGGACGGCGCGGTGCTCATCAACACGTCCCGCGGAGCGGTGCTGAACGAAGCGGACGTGGCGGAAGCGCTTCGGTCCGGCAAGTTGTCCGGCGCGGGCGTGGACGTGCTGGCAAAGGAACCGGCCGATCCCGCCAATCCCCTGCTGTCAGCGCCCAACTGCATCATCACGCCCCACTGCGCCTGGACCTCGAAGGAAGCGCGGCTGCGGCTCATGGACATTCTGGAGAAGAATCTGCGCGCCTTTGTTGAAACCGGCTGCGGCATCAACCGGGTGGGGGTGTGATACCAATCTCATTCTAAAAGGGAAAACGCGGCTTCTTGAAAGGAAACCCCAGGCATGAATGCCTGGCAAGAACTTTATAAATACACTGGTGCAGCTTTCTTCTCTTCGTGCAGCACGGGGTAACGTGCAGCGTACTTTTTCTGGCTTCGTTTTTTGCACATCTTTGGCAGATTGTCTTTTTAGGTTGAGAATAGTATGAATCCCGACAATCCTCTGCTCGGTTCCTGATTCCTCTACCAAACGAAAAAACCGGAACGAAAGGACTTCACGCGGTCCCGCCGTTCCGGTTTCTTCTGTTGTCATGGATTTCCGTCCGGCCTCACCGCCCACAGCGTCAGGTCCCACATGGGGATGCAGGGGACACGCCGCAGGTACAGGCGATGGCGGGGCAGAAGGCAGTGGATCCGCTCGGGCAGACGCCAGAGATCGTCCGTTCGGTGGTACAGGGAGACAGCCATGGAGGGTTCGTCCCGCCGGATCACCGTTTCGCTGCCCCGAACGGCCCTCTCCTCCGCGCCCTCCACGTCCAGCTTGATGAAATCGGCGGACTCACGGGCGAGCAGAGTGTCGAGGGTCAGGGAAGGGATCCGGATCTCGCGGCTCCTGAGGTTTTTGCCCTCCTGTCCCGATCCGCGGCTCCCTCCCGAGGCGTAGGACACGGATCCGTTCTCGTCCCACAGCGCGGCGTTCACCGGCACCACCTCCGCCCGGGTCTCCTCCGCCGCAAAGGAAGCCAGCTTTGCCGCCGTCTTCGGATCCGCCTCCACGGCGAGGATCCTATCGGGCTTCACCGCCTCGATCATATCCAGCGCGGTGTCACCCCGGAACGCGCCGCCGTCCACAGCGGTCCCGATCCTCTCCCCGCGGAGCAGGGACGCGCAGGTGGAGGCGAAGGACTCCGTATCCCGAAGGCAGGAGAGTTTCCCGGTCAGCCGGAAGGTCACGGCGTCGTCGAAAAGCCGGACGGACCGCTCGTCGGCCAAAAGAGACCGGGCCTCTGCCAGCTCCTTCTCATGGGCGGCGGCGTACCGGCTGTCGAACAGCTCCCCGCCGTACAGAGGGACCTCCGGGATGATCAGGGTGTGCCGCGCGTCCAGCTCCCGGATGAAGGCGATCACC
Source organism: uncultured Ruminococcus sp. (assembly GCA_902778205.1). Classification (GTDB taxonomy): domain Bacteria; phylum Bacillota; class Clostridia; order Oscillospirales; family CAG-272; genus UMGS1696. The sequence continues at coordinate 2,923 of CACYWX010000204.1, forward strand.
TCGGGACGGTTGGTTCCGAAGGCCTGCAGGATGACAAAATCGTTCCCGCAGCGCTCCCGCACCTCCGAATAACGGACCACCGGAAATCCGCGGAAGGTGCGGTCCCGGACGAAGCCGTCGGACGCGAACACGCCCGAGATCCGGATCCCGAACCGCGCGGCCGTATCCAGAATCTTGTCGGCCCCGTTTCCGGTCCCGTACAGCCACACCGGACGGGGATCGGAGGAGAGCTCGTCCCAGAAGCAGGGGGAAAGCTCACTCATGGACGCCGAAGAAGCGCATGGCGTTATTCCAGAGGATGTCCTCCCGCTGATCGTCGGTCAGTGTCAGGCGGAAGAAGCGCTCCAGCTCCTCCTTCGTGTTGACCACGGGGTAGTCCGTTCCGAACATGACGTTTTCCACGCCCAGCTGTCCGATGATGGAATCCGCCTTTTCCGGGGTCATGGCCCAGAGGGCGCTTGAGGTATCGTACCACACGTTCTTTCTCCCGGCCAGCAGGGGAACGGAGAAGTCCCACGCCTTATACCCGCCGAGATGGGCCGCCACCACCACCAGCTCCGGGAACATCTCCAGTACCCGCACCAGCTTGTCTGCAGAGGAGAACTGATATTCGGGTCGGTTGTCGCCCATATGCAGGTACAGGGGCATGTGCTCCGCCTCGAGGATGGCGTACAGCGGGAGCAGCCGGGGATCGTCGATGTTCACGCCCTGGATGTCGGGATGGATCTTGACGCCGCGCAGTCCCATGGCTTTGCAACGGGCGATTTCGCCTTCAAAATCGGGATAGTCCTGATGCATGCCCGCGTAGCCGAAGGTGACGAAGCCCCGGGACCGGGAATACTCCGCCAGGGCCGCGATGGAATCGTTGACCTTCGGGACCTGATGGGCGTTGGTGGCCACGGAGAACAGCAGGTAGCCGCCTACGCCGTTGGCCTCCGCCTGGGACTCCAGATCGGCGTAGGTCCCCTTGCCGAGGACGTCGAAATTGTAGAACTTCCCCAGGTTGACGCAGGCCTTATCCGCGATCTTCTCCGGGTAGGTGTGGGTGTGAACGTCAAAAACTCTGAACATGGAAAAACCGTCCTTGATTTTTACTCTGGTTTGTGGTATGATGGAACGGAAGAAATCCGCCTGATTCAAAAGGAGATATAACGATATGGACTGCCTGTTCTGCAGAATCATCGCCGGGGAGATCCCCTCCTCGAAGGTTTACGAGGACGACGACATGCTGGCGTTCCGGGACATCAATCCCGTGGCTCCCGTGCATGTGATCATCATTCCGAAAAAGCACATCGCTTCCATGGACGAAATCACCCCGGAAAACAGCTGCGCCGTGGCGAAGATCTTTGAGAAGATCCCCGAGATCGCGAAGCTGGCCGGATGCGAAAACGGATACCGCGTCGTATCCAACTGCGGCCGCGACGGAGGCCAGACCGTCCCGCACCTGCACTTCCATCTGCTGGGCGGCATGGAGCTGTCCTGGCCCGTGTTCACAAAGTAAATCGGCTAAAGCGAAAAAGAGAGGCGCGGAACCTCTCTTTTTATTGGCGTTCAGACACCGATTCTTGCAGGGAGGACCGCTTCAGGACACAAATTCCGCGTAAATGGCGCGCATGGCTTTTTCAAAATCCGCCTCGTCCACGCCGATGATGATGTTCAGCTCGGAGGAGCCCTGATCGATCATGCGGATGTTGATCCCGGCGTCCGCCACGGCCTTGAAGACCCTCACGGCGGTGCCCTTGGATTTGATCATGCCGCGTCCCACCACCGCCACCAGCGCAAGTCCCTCCTCGATGGTGACGGAGTCCGGCTCCACGGCGTTGCAGATGCGGTTGATGATCCTGTCCCGGCATTCGGAAATCTCGGAGCGGTTCAGCACCACGCTCATGGTGTCGATGCCGGAGGGCAGATGCTCGAAGGAGATCCCCTCATGCTCGATGGCCTCCAGCACCTTCCGCCCGAAGCCCCGCTCGGCGTTCATCATGGCCTTTTCGATGGTGATGACGCAGAAGCCCTTCTTCCCGGCGATGCCGGTGATGATGCTCGACGGATCATAGCTGTCCGTATGGGACAGAATGATGGTGCCGGGATCCTCCGGGGCGTTGGTGTTGCGGATGTTGATCGGAATGCCCGCGAACCGGACGGGGAAGATGGCGTCCTCGTGGAGCACCGTCGCGCCCATGTAGGACAGCTCTCTCAGCTCCCGGTAGGTGATGAAGGAGATGCCCTGGGGATGGTCCACAATGCGGGGATCCGCCATGAGGAAGCCGCTGACGTCGGTCCAGTTCTCGTAGAGATCGGCCTCCGCGGCTCTGGCCACGATGGAGCCCGTCACGTCGCTGCCGCCCCGGGAGAAGGTCCGGATGGTGCCGTTGGGCATGGATCCGTAGAACCCGGGAATGACGCCGTTTTCGTGCTTCTTCAGCTCCTCGGACAGGAGGGTGTTGGTGAGCTCGGAGTCGAAGGAGCCGTCGTCGAAGAACTTGACGAACCGGGCGGGATCGATGAAATCATAGTGGAGATACGCGGACAGCACCAATCCGTTCAGGTACTCGCCCCGGCTGGCCGCGTAGTCCCGGCCCGCGGAATGGGCGATGGCCCAGCGGATATGGGTGTATTCCTCGGTCAGGTCCAGATCCAGCCCCAGACCCCGGATGATGTCGTTGTAGCGCTCCTCGATCTTCGCGAAGATCTCTCCCAGATCCCCTCCGGCGGCGGAGATGTTGTAGCACTCGTACAGCATATCCGTGACCTTGGTGTCGCCGGAAAACCGCTTGCCGGGAGCGGAGGGGACGACAAAAAGCCGCGTGGGATCGGCGCGGATAATATCCCCTACTTTTTTTACATGCTCGGCGTCGGCCAGGGAGCTGCCGCCGAATTTCACGACCTTGATATGAAACGAATGAAAATTCACTGTTGTCGACCTCTGTACTTCTTCTCATGCGCACATCCGCGGGAGGGAAGTCCCGTCCCTATACATTATAGAGAAATCCGCGCTTTTTGTCAATAGAAAGCGAGGCGTCTTTCTGTACAAACTTCTTGACAGAAAGGGACTCTTCCTGTATAATTAGGAGAAAAAACAGGCGCTCCCGCCGGAAAGATTCAGACTGTCATGAATAAATATAACACTGTCTTTTCCTCCGCAGAAATCCTCGTCCCTCCGTTCTCCGCCGATCCGCGCGCCATGCGGCTGTGGTCCGTCATCGCCTGCGACCAGTTCACCTCCGAGCCGG
>CACYWX010000205.1 GCA_902778205.1 uncultured Ruminococcus sp.
AAAGAGGCCTTCGGGTCTCTTTTTCCTTTTTCCCATCCCTCGGGCGGCTTTCGGAAAGTCCTTGCATTTCCGGGCGGCTTGTGGTATAATAGGAAAAATAAAATCGCAGTATTCTGTCATCCCACAGAGGTAAGGAAGCATATGGCCCAGACAGAGAAACAGAAGCACATCCGCAACTTCTCCATCATCGCCCACATCGACCACGGCAAATCCACTCTGGCGGACCGGATCCTGGAATTCTCCAACACCGTGGAGGCCCGGGACATGGAGGACCAGCTGCTGGACAACATGGATCTGGAGCGGGAGCGGGGCATCACCATCAAGGCCCGGGCGGTCCGCATCGACTACAAGGCCCCGGACGGGGAGCAGTACGCCCTGAACATGATCGACACCCCCGGCCACGTGGACTTCAACTACGAGGTCTCCCGGTCCCTGAACGCCTGCGAGGGTGCTCTGCTGGTGGTGGACGCCACCCAGGGCATCGAGGCCCAGACCCTGGCCAACGCCTATCTGGCGGTGGACGCCGATCTGGAGATCGTCCCGGTCATCAACAAGATCGACCTGCCCTCCGCCATGCCGGACAAGTGCAAGGAGGAGATCGAGGACGTGATCGGCATTCCGGCCGAGGACTGCCCCGTCATCTCCGCCAAGACCGGTCTCAACATCGCGGACGTCATGGCGGCCATCATCCGGGACATTCCCTCCCCCGAGGGGGACGAGAACGCTCCTCTCCGCTGTCTGATCTTCGATTCGGTCTACAACAGCTATCTGGGCGTAGTGGTCTATATCCGCGTCATGGAGGGCACCCTAAAGACCGGGGACCGCATCCGCCTCATGCACACCGGCGCGGAGTTCGACGTGGTGGAGGTGGGCGTCATGGATCCCTTCGGGCTGAGAGCCACCGGGTCCCTGTCCGCCGGTGAGGTAGGCTATTTCACCGCCTCCATCAAGAACGTCGGCGACACCCGGGTGGGCGACACCGTGACCCACGCGGAGATCCCGGCAGAGGAGGCCCTGCCCGGCTTCAAGAAGGTCCAGTCCATGGTTTTCGCCGGCATCTATCCGGCGGACGGCGCGCGCTACAACGAGACCAAGGACGCACTGGAGAAGCTGCAGCTGAACGACGCGGCCTTCACCTTCGAGCCGGAGACCTCCATCGCCCTGGGCTTCGGCTTCCGGTGCGGCTTTCTGGGACTGCTCCACATGGAGATCATCGAGGAGAGGCTGGAGCGGGAGTTCAATCTGGACCTCATCACCACGGCCCCCTCGGTCATCTACGAGATCACCAAGAAAAACGGCGAGGTGGTCCGGATCGACAACCCCACCAACTATCCCCCGCCGGATCAGATCGAAACGGCCGCGGAGCCCATCGTGGCGGCCTCCATCATCACTCCCACCGAATACGTGGGCGGCATCATGGACCTGTGTCAGGACCGCCGGGGCGTGTTCATCGACATGAAGTACATCGACACCGAGCGGGTGGAGCTCCACTACCGGCTGCCGCTGAACGAGATCATCTACGATTTCTTCGACGCGCTGAAGAGCCGGAGCCGGGGCTACGCCTCCCTGGACTATGAGCTGGAGGGCTACGAGCCGTCGGATCTGGTGAAGCTGGACTTCCTCCTGAACGGGGAGATGGTGGACGCCCTGACCTTCATCGTCCACTCTGAGAAGGCCTACGCCCGGGCCCGGAAGATCGCCGAGAAGCTGAAGGACAACATCCCGCGCCAGCTCTTCGAGATCCCGATCCAGGCGGCGGTGGGCTCCAAGATCATCGCCCGGGAGACGGTCAAGGCCATGCGGAAGGACGTTCTGGCCAAGTGCTACGGCGGCGACATCAGCCGGAAGAAGAAGCTGCTGGAAAAGCAGAAGGAAGGCAAGAAGAAAATGCGTCAGCTCGGCTCCGTGCAGGTCTCCCCTGAGGCGTTCATGGCCGTGCTGAAGCTGGACGACGACCAATGAATTACTACGAAGCCATCGGACTGCCGAAAAAGCTCGGCATCTATGTACACATCCCGTTCTGCAGGTCCAAGTGCGCTTACTGTGACTTCAACTCCTCCGTACCGGAATCAAAGGCCCTCATGACGGAATACGTCAGCGCCCTCATCGCCCACATGGAGAGCTACCGCTGGGCGGTGGGAGACGGCTACCGTCCGGACACGGTCTTCATCGGCGGCGGAACCCCCACAGCCCTGCCTCCGGACGATCTCTTCCGTCTGGTGAAGGCCATCCGGCGGATCTTTTCCCTGCCCCGGGACGCGGAGTTCACCGTGGAGGCCAATCCTGCCACGGTCACCTATTCGACCCTGACCCGTCTGCGCCGCATGGGGGTGAACCGCCTGTCCATGGGCCTGCAGTCCGCCCATGAGAACGAGCTGAAGGAGCTGGGCCGCATCCACACCCGCCACGACTTCGCCCGTTCCTTCCGTATGGCCAGGGACGCGAAGTTTGAAAACATCAACGTGGATGTGATGTTCGGGATCCCGGAGCAGACCATGGATTCCCTGCTCCACACCCTCACCTACCTGACCCGGTTCTCCCCGGACCACATCTCCCTGTACGATCTGAAGATCGAGCCGGGGACCAAGTTCTACGAGAACTACCGGGAGCTGGAGCCCCTCTTGCCCGGCGAGGACCTGGAGGCCGACATGTATCTGGCCGCCATCCAGTTCCTGAAGGACCGGGGCTACGTGCAGTACGAGATCTCCAACTTCTGCCACCCGGGCAAGGGCTGCCTGCACAATCTGAAATACTGGAACTGCGACGAGTATCTGGGGTTCGGCGTCTCCGCCCACTCCTATTTCAACGGCCAGCGGTTCTCCTTCATCCCCGACGTGGAGCGGTACATTGCGGGCGTCACCGTCAAGGACAGCCGCGTCCGGATCACCGACGAATGCGAGGAGATCGGCGAGCGGGAGCGCATCGGCGAGTACATCATGCTCAGACTCCGGCTCTGCGACGGCATCGACGACCGGGAATTTGCCCGCCGCTTCGGTTATTCCTTCGAGGCCCTGTACGGGGACAAGTGCCGTCGGTATGTGAAGATGGGCTTCATGACCATGCAGGGAGGCTCCACCGCCCTGACCCCCGCCGGCATGTTCGTATCCAACACCATTCTGTCCGACATCCTGGAATTCGAGGATCTGGGACACTACAAATTCAGCTGAACTGATTCCACGAAAGGATTCTGCCATGAAGAACGCTGTGTTTTTCGGAGACGCCCGCCGGATCGGGGACGTGTATGCCCCGGAAACCGTGGAGAAGCTCCGCGCCGCCTGCCGCTTCGAGACCGACCGGGTCATCTCCAAAAAAGAGATGGAGGAGTACCGCGGGATCCTGTCCCGGGCGGACTACCTCTTCACCACCTGGGGCATGGCCCATTTCGAGCGGGAGGAGATCCGGGAATGGCTCCCGAATCTGAAGGCGGTGTTCTACGGAGCCGGCTCCGTGCAGTATTTCGCCCGGGAATTCATCGAAGAGGGCGTCGCCGTCTTCTCTGCCTGGGCGGCCAACGGCACTCCCGTGGCGGAATACACCTTCGCCGAGATCGTGCTGGCCTCCAAGGGCTTCTTCCAGCGGCTCCATGTGACGGCGGACGGTTCCTCGTGGCCCAACCGGTCCGTGCCGGTCTCCTTCCCCGGCAACTATGAGATCAAGGTGGGCATCATCGGCGCGGGCATGATCGGTAAGATGGTCATCGGGCGGCTGAAATCCCTGGATCAGGTGAAGATCCTCGTGTTCGATCCCTTCCTGCCGGACGAGAAGGCGGCTGAGCTGGGCGTGGAAAAGACGGATCTCGAGACTCTGTTCCGGGAATGCGACGTGATCTCCAACCATCTGGCCAACAATCCCCAGACCGTGGGCATGCTGACCGGCGCGCTCTTCTCCCTCATGAAGCCCCACGCCGCCTTCATCAACACGGGCCGCGGCGCTCAGGTGGATGAGAACGGCATGATCGCCGCCCTGAGGGAGGTTCCCACCCGGGTGGCCGTGCTGGATGTGACCTGGCCCGAACCTCCGGCGGCCGACAGCCCTCTTTACACCCTGCCGAACGTGTTCCTGACGCCCCACATCGCGGGCTCCATCGGCAACGAGGTACACCGCATGGCGGAGTTCATGGCCGAGGAATGCCGCCGCTTCGACGCCGGTCTTCCCGTCCGGTACCGGGTGACGGAAGCGATGCTGGAGACCATGGCATGAGCGCGGGACGGTTTCACTACAAGTCCCGGGAGGAGCTGGCAGCGGACATCGAACGGCTGGGCCTGACCCGGGAGATTCCCCTTTCGGAGGAGTTTTCCGTGCTGAAAACGCCCCGGACCGTCGGCGATTCGGACGTGACCCTGAAGAACAGCCTCACCGTCCACCCCATGGAGGGCTTCGACTCGACCCCGGAGGGCGCGCCCGGTGAGCTGACCCTCCGGCGGATCCGCAGAATGGCGTCCGGCGGCGCGGGTCTGATCTGGGCGGAAGCCACCTCCGTCACCGAGGACGGGCGCACCAACCGGGGACAGCTGTGGATCAGCCGAAACAATCTGGACGCCTTCAAGCGCATGGCGGAGACCGCTCACGAGGCATCGGACGGCGCGCCGGTGATCCTCCAGCTGACCCACTCCGGACGGTTCTCCAAGCCGGACAACACGCCCCGCCCGGTCATCGCCGTGCACAATCCGGTGATGAACGAAAAGATGAGCATCGATCCGGACTGGCCGGTGGTGACGGATGCGTATCTGGACGCCCTGCCGGAAATCTTCGGTCAGGCGGCGGGTCTGGCGAAGGAGGCGGGCTTTGACGGCGCGGACGTGAAGTGCTGTCACAAGTACCTGTTCTCCGAGCTGCTGTCGGCCTACGACCGTCCCGGGCGCTACGGCGGATCCTTCGAGAACCGGACCAGGCTGTTTCTGGATTCCATCCGGGCGGCGGCGGTCCACAGAAGCCGGGATTTCGTCATCGCGTCCCGGTTCGGCCCCTATGAGCACATCCCGTATCCCTGGGGCTTCGGCGCGGACCGGAACGATCCGGAGAAAATCGACTGGGACGAACCGGACCGGCTGTACCGGCTCATGTACGAGAACGGTGTCCGGCTGTGCGACATGACCCTGGGCAGCCCCTACTACAATCCCCATGTGAACCGCCCCTACGATCTCGGCGGATACGAGCCCCCGGAGGAGAGGCTGACCGGCGTGGCCAGACTGCTCGGCGCGGCGGCCCACATGAAGAAGACCGTCCCGGGAATCACCCTCATCGGCACCGGCTACACCTGGCTGAGGCAGTTCGCGCCCTGTGCCGCCGCCGCGCAGGTGGGAGCGGGATCCGTGGATGCGGCGGGATTCGGGCGCATGGCCTTCGCTTACCCGGACTTCGCCCGGGACATTCTCGAAAAGGGCGCGCTGGATCCCCATAAGGTCTGCGTGACCTGCTCCAAATGCACCGCCATCATGAGAAAAATGCACGCCACCGGCTGTCCGATCCGGGACCGGGAGGTGTACCTGCCCATGTACCGGGAGCTCTTTCCGCAGGGATGACCGAACGCGGACGTCAGAAAGAAGGTTCCATATGAAAAACGGAAAACGAACCGCCGTCGTGACGGGAGCCGCCCGGGGCATCGGCCGCGGGATCTCCATGACCCTGGCGGAGCACGGCTACACCGTCTGCGCCGTCGGGACAAGACCGGCGGAGTCGGTGGAGGAGTATGTCTCCGCGCTGAAGGCCCTCTCCCCCGATTCCTTCTACGTACAGGGGGACATCTCCTCCCATGAGGACAGACTGCACATCGCGGATGAAGCCTTCGCGGGACTGGAAGAGCTTGACGTGCTGGTGAACAACGCCGGCGTCGCGCCTCAGGTCCGGGCGGATCTTCTCGAAATGAGCGAGGAAAGCTTCGACCGGGTCATGGGGATCAATCTCCGGGGCGCGTTTTTCCTGACCCAGGAGATTGCACGCCGCATGGCCATGCAGAAGACCGACGCTTTCCGGGCCGTGGTGTTCATCACCTCCATTTCGGCGGAGGTGTCCTCGATCAACCGGGGTGAATACTGCATGTCCAAGGCGGGGCTGTCCATGGCGGCGACCCTGTACGCGGACCGGCTGGCGGAGTACGGCATCCGGGTCTACGAGGTGCGTCCCGGCATCATCGCCACCGACATGACCGCCGGGAGAAATACGACCGTCTCATCGCGGAGGGTCTGTGTCCCATCCCAAGGATCGGGCAGCCGGAGGACGTGGGCCGCACGGTTCTCGCTCTGGCGGACGGCGCCCTCGGCTACACCACCGGCCAGATTGTGGGCGTGGACGGTGGCATGATGATCCGGAAGCTGTAACGCCCCCGGAACGGTTTCACAACCAAACAGGAACGCACGGCCACCGGGTCGCGCACATGCACAGCCGGAGTTCATGCTCCCGGCGGGCATCCTCACAGTTATCGTCAGGTCCTGGAAGATAACTGCGCGGATGCCTTTTTCTTTCAGAAAGGATTTCTTATGACCGCACTTCGCTCCCTCCTCCGCCTCCCGTCCTTCACCCGGGGAGAAAAGCTCCTCTGGGCCCTGTCCTCCGCCGTGGTTCTCGCCGCGGGGATCCTCATGAAGAGCGATCCCGTCACCCTGACCGCGTCCCTCGTCGGAGCGGCGTTTCTGATCCTCAACGCCAAGGGCCATCCCCTGGGTCAGCTTCTGACGGTGGTGTTCAGCC
>CACYWX010000206.1 GCA_902778205.1 uncultured Ruminococcus sp.
GGGCTGGGAGAGGCAGTCCTTCAGCGACAGCGGATGGGGCGACCCTCACTATGAACCCCTTTTGAGCGTCCTTAAGGAAACCGCGCGGACGCTCGAGTCCTGATACAAGGAGGTAATGATCCGAATATGGCGGATTTAATGGATTATAAATGCCCTGCCTGCGGGGGCGCGCTGGAATTTGATCCCGCCCTGCAGAAAATGAAGTGCCCGTACTGCGACAGCGTCTTCTCCATGGAGGAGCTGGCCGCAAAGGACGAACAGCTCAACACGGGAGCTGCCGCGGTTCAGACCGGACCGGACGGAGAGCCCATGAACCCCGAGGACGCCGCTCCTCTTCCGGAGGACCAGCTCAACTGGAACACCGACACGGGCAACTACTGGGACAGCGGCGAAACGGCGGGCATGAAGGTCTACGTCTGCAACTCCTGCGGCGGCGAGATCGTCGGGGACGAGACCATGGCGGCCACCTCCTGCCCGTTCTGCGGCAACCCGACGGTCATCATGGGCAACTTCACCGGAGCCCTGAAGCCGGATCTGGTGATCCCCTTCAAGCTGGACAAAAAGGCGGCGAAGGACGCGCTCCGGATGCACGCCAAGAGCAAGAAGATGGCCCCGAAGCTGTTCAGCGACGAGCAGCATCTGGACGAGATCAAGGGCATTTACGTGCCCTACTGGCTCTTCGACTCCTCCGCGGACGTACAACTCCGGTTCCGCGCCACCCGCTCCCGCGCCTGGTCCGACCGGAACTACAACTACGTGGAGACCGAGGAATATCTGGTGGACCGGGGCGGCTCCATGAGCTTCGAGGCGGTGCCCGCGGACGGCTCCTCCAAGATGGACGACACCCTGATGGAATCCATCGAGCCCTTCGACGTGTCCGAGGCGGTCCCCTTCCAGACGGCCTATCTGGCGGGCTACCTGGCGGACAAGTACGACGTGACGGCGGAGCAGAGCGTGGAGCGCGCCAACGAACGCATCCGCAAGACGGCGGAGATGACCTTCGCCGATCAGGTGCAGGGCTATGAGACCGTGCGTCTCGACAGCTCCTCCATCCAGCTGAGGGATTCGAAGGTCCGCTACGCCCTCTACCCCGTCTGGCTGCTCAACACCAGCTGGAAGGGCAACAAATACACCTTCGCCATGAACGCGCAGACCGGCAAATTCGTGGGCGACCTGCCCGTGGACAAGGGCGCGTACTGGAAGTATCTCCTGCTCTACGGCGGCATCTTCGCGGCGGTGGCTTATCTTCTGGTCACCCTGTTCCAGTCACTGTAAAGGAGGGCTGACGATATGAAAAAAATCCTTCTTTCCCTCGTTCTGGCCGTCGCCCTGCTCGGCATTCTCGGTGTCTCCGCCGCGGCGGCCGATCTCCCGCTGATCTACGACGAGGCGGATCTGCTGACGGACTTCGACGAGGCTTCCCTCAAGGCGACGCTGGAGGGGATCAGCAATCAGTACGACATGGACGTGGCGGTCGTGACCATCGATTCCCTCGCGGAAAAGGGCTATGAGGGCTATAACGCCCCCATGAACTTCGCCGACGACTACTTCGACTACAACGGCTTCGGCAGAGGCGCGAACCGGGACGGCCTGGTCCTTCTTCTCGCCATGGAGACCCGCGACTGGTGGATCTCGACCCGCGGCCGCGCCATTCATGTCTTTACGGACTACGGCATCAACGAATACATCGGAAACAACATCACGCCCTACCTCTCCTCCGGGGACTATTCCAAGGCGTTCACGGAGTACGCAAACTGCTCCGCGGCCCTAATCGAGTATGAAAAGACCCACGGCGAGCCCTACGACTACGACAGCGACAAGGAGCCCGTCAAGCCCTTCTCGCTCATGCGGCTTCTCGGCTCCGTGGTGGCCGGTCTGCTGGGCGGTCTGGTTCCCGTTTCGAGCATGACGAGCAAGCTGAAATCCGTGCGCAGCCAGCCGAACGCGCGCTCCTACGCCAAGGAGGACAGCGTGCGCGTCACACAGGCGAACGACTTCTTCATCGGACGCCACGTGTCCCGCACCGCCATCGAGCGTTCTTCCTCCTCCGGCGGCTCCTCCACCCACGTCTCCTCCTCCGGCGCAACCCACGGCGGAGGCGGCGGCAAGTTCTGAATCCGGGAAAGGAGTCCACGATGGGCATTTTCGACGACCTCATGAAAAAAGCCGGAGCGAAGGCGCAGAACGCGGTACAGTCCGGACTGAATCAGGCGAAAAACGCCGCGTCGGACGCCGTCCGGAACGGGATACGGTCCGGAGTGACTGCCGCATCAAATATCGCGCATCCCTCGCCCGCCTCTCAGGAGGCCGAGCGCGCAGGAGCCTCCGGCGTGACGGTCAGGGTGACCGCGCAGGGCTATCCCTCCGTGACGGTCTCCTTCGACGCCCTTCCCGCCTCCCTGGACGAGCTGAAGGCCTGCCCTCTGGCGGATCTCCAGCTCCCCTACGGCACGGCCGCTCTGACCCTCGCTGCGCTGAACCGCTGGGAGGAGGACCGGAGCGCCTGCCATGCCATGCTGAACTATTTGAGAGGCCCGCGCCCCATGTCTCCCATGGACGAGCAGTTCCTCCGGGACCGGCTGGCCGGAAAGATGTACGTGGTTCGCTCCTACTGGGCGGGCACGTCCCCGGAGAACGGCTACGCGCCGGAGCTTCCGTACCGCGTCACCTTCTTCGAGGATCCCTACACCTGGCAGACCCCCGGATACTGCCGCCTGAGCTGCGTCTCCTCCGGAGCGGATTCCCCCCGGCAAATCATGCTGCGGAAGAAGGAGAGCACCGGCGAGTGGTTCTTATGGGAGAACTATCTCCTGCCGGACATCCGGATCCCCGCGGAGGCGGATCTCTGGGCCTGAGAGGGAGCGCAGATTCCTGATCATAAGAGGGGATACGCGGCTTTCTTTCGCAGAAAGCCTGGCAAAGAACTTGAAAATACACTGGTACAGCTTTCTATAAATCGTGCAGCACGGGGTAACGTACAGCGCAGCTTCTCAGGTTCTGCTTTTCACTGCTCTTTGTCGGATTATCTTTTTGGGCTGAAAATAGTATGAGAGCATGAAAAAAAGGACGGAATTCCGGGCGGTATCCGCAGAAGATCCGCGCACACGGGACTCCGGCCTTTTTCTTTTCCCGATTTCTTGCAAAAACCGCCGGAATGTGCTATACTGTCTCCCGCGTGTCCGGCGGGACCGGGAACGGGAAAGGAGAGACGACGTGGACATCGAAAAGCGGGCAAAACGGAAGCGGGAACAGTTGGGAGGCGCGCTTCTGCTGCTTCTGGCCGCCATGATCTGGGGCACCACCTTCGCCGCCCAGAGCGAGGGCGCGGACAAGATCCGGGCCTTCACCTTCAACGGCGTGCGGATGCTCATCGGCGCCCTCACCCTGACGGTCTTCATCCTGGTCCGGAGCCTTGTCACGGGAAAATGGGAGAGCCGGGAACGGATCCTCACGGCGCTCCGGGGCGGATCCCTCATCGGGCTTGCCCTGTTCGGCGCCAGCTCCGCCCAGCAGTTCGCCTTCAACGACACGGACGCCGGAAAGATCGCCTTCATCACCGCGCTCTACATGTTCTTCGTGCCCCTCATCGGCCTGTTCGCTCGAAGACGGATCTCCGCCGTCACCTGGACCGCGGCGGCCGTGGGCTTCGCGGGACTGTATCTTCTGACCATCGATCCCGCCGAGCCCTTTTCCGTCAACCGGGGCGACGCCCTGGCCCTGCTCTGCGCCGTCATCTACTCCTTCCACATCCTGCTGGTGGAGAAATACGCGGCACAGGCGGACGGAGCCTGGCTGTCGGCGGTGCAGTTCACGGTCTGCGGCGTCCTCTCCTCCGTCATGATGTTTCTCACCGAGTCACCGAAGTTCACCGCCATCCTGTCCGCCGCTCCGGAGCTGCTCTGGGCAGGGGTCATGAGCTGCGGCGTGGCCTTCACCCTGCAGGTGGTGGGACAGAAGCGGGCGGATGCCACGGCGGCCTCCCTCATCATGTGCATGGAATCCGTCTTCGGGGTCCTCTCCGCCGCCGTCTTTCTGGGGGACCGCATGACGGGCCGGGAGATCCTCGGCTGCGCGGTCATGTTCGCCGCCATCGTCTTTTCCCAGGTCGGGGATGTCCTCATAGACGCCCTGAAGAAAAAGAGGTAGGAAACGCTTCGCGTTTCCAATTGAATGCCCTTGCGCAGGGCGGGAGGCACGAGCTACGATCTTCGATCGTGGACACCATCTCATGGCCGACGGGTTTGCATGTAAACCCATTCCCCCCGTGCGGGGGTTTCCTTGGCCCTATGGCATAACCTTACAGCCCGCCCTTATATCCAATCTTGACCGTATATCCCACGCTTCGCGGCCAAACATGACGTTATCGATGGCGCGAACCCGATTCGAGAGCTGAAATATTCAGGCATCAAAACGCGCGTCCATTTACACAGCCGCGATGTGGAGAAGATGAAACTGAAAGCCCAGCTTCGCGGATTCAAGTCTGTCTACGAATAGGAAAGCAAAACCCAAGAGTCAGCTTTCCTGTCCAATGCGCGTTTCGATCGCTGTTTCCGAGGCTCCCGAGGAAACCAAAAAACTGCGGTATTAACGCAGTTTTTTGCATGTTATGGCTGACTCCACCAGCTCGCGCGAGGATTGGGATACATAATTGAACTTCGGTTGATGATGTGAGCTGTCAGGATTATGCTCTCCGGCCGGGGACCTTCCGGGGAGGGGGACGGCCAGAGTTCCCCTCCCCGGTGCCCCGCGCACAGCGAATGATTTCGGAAATGCGGAGCGTTTCCTTCCGAATAGTGTGAACACACTATAGCATCAGTAGCTCGTCCTCGCAATGACGTTGTCCTGCAGATCCCGGGACAGGCGGACGAAGTAGTCGCTGTAGCCGCCCACCCGGACGATCAGATCCCCGTACTGCTCGGGGTGCTTCTGGGCATTCTTCAGCTCGTCGGCGGAAAGCACGTTGACGGACAGCTGCTGACCGCCTCCCGCGAAATAGGCCTTCGCCAGATGTACGAAGGAGTCCATGCCCTTCTCCGTGCCGAAGACCGCCTTGTCGAACCGGAGCTGGAACACGAAGCCGCTTGTGACCTCCGTCTGGTCGTAGGTCAGGGCCGATTTCACCGCCGCCGTGGGTCCGCAGACGTCCTGTCCGGGAACCGCGCCGATGCAGTCCGCGAACATGGGATCGCCCCGCAGATGGCCGTTCGGCAGAGCGGGACAGACGCGCCCGTTGTTGGCGGCCCGGCTGAAGGTGGAGCATCCGCCGGCGAAGGAGCCGCCCCGGAAGGTGTGCTTCGTCTTCAGATAGGCAAACCAGTGGTCCGAGACTTCCTTCATGATCCCGTCCACGTAGGGATCGTCGTTGCCGAACTTCGGTCCCGTCTTCAGCACCGCCAGCATGGTCTCGTACCCTTCGAAGTTGTGCTTCAAAGCCTCCAGCAGCTCCGCCATGGTGAACCGCTTTTCCTCGAAGACAAACTTTTTCACCGCCGCCAGGGAGTCCACGCAGTCCGGCATGCCCTCGGAGAGCACCTGACCGTCGCCGTAGAGCGGTCCGCCGTTCTTGTAGTCCCGGCCCGTCTCCAGGCATCCCTCCAGCAGGCAGGAGCGCAGAGGGGAGGGAGCCGTCCGGGCGTAGGTCATCTGGGAGCAGATGGAGAGGGAGGTGGAGACGTCCGTGATGTAGTCCACCTGCCGGTTGAGGGCCGTCATCAGCTCGTCGAAGGAAGCAAATTTCGCGGCGTTCCCCGTGTGGATGGAGAGCTGTTCGCCCCGCATGGTGTCATAGCCGTCCCAGAGGGCGTATTCCAGACACTTGCCGAAGTTGACCTCGCCGTCCTCCAGCCCCATGTGGGACTTGCCCATGATGTCCACCTGATTGCATCCGTTCATGCAGTAGAGATGGCTGTGGACCGGCGGGATCCCCATCTTCTCGAGGGCCGGGCACATGACCTCGTCGTTGTACAGGGCTGGCATGCCGATGCCGGTGGACAGGACCTCCGCCGCCCGCTTCCACAGGGCTTCGGGGGTGTTCCGGTGGACCCGCATGGTGATGTTCGGGGTCTGGTAGCGGTATTTCTCCGCCAGGTCCAGCACCGCCCAGCTCACCTCGTTGGTCA
>CACYWX010000207.1 GCA_902778205.1 uncultured Ruminococcus sp.
TTTCCCTTGAGGAAGGACTCCGCCTTTTGAAGGCCCATGGCTTTGTGGTCACAGAGATTTCCGAACCTGTTCTTTCAGGTTGATTTTTCATCAGATATCATTTTTTCGACTGTCTTTCGACAGTCTTGTTTTTGTGCCTGTCTGCTCCACCTTACCTTCAGAGGTTAGTTTCAAACTTGATTCTCCCTATCGTTTGATTGAACATCGGTCTTCTTTTTCCGGGATCTGCGCGCCTGCCCGGGAAGCTCCTCCGCCGTCGCAAGGACAACCGCGGCAAGCAGCTCCCGGTCGTCCGTATCCTCCACGAGCAGCATGTCCCGGCCGCCGTCGTAGGGCTTCTCCGTCCGGGCATCGGGCAGAAGGGAGCGGCCCGCATCTGTGGGCTTGAGCAGGAGACGGTCGTCGTAAAGACCGCCGATCAGCTTCCCGCTCACATACAGCAGATATTCCCCCATCATGGGACGGCAGGACGCGCCGGGAACATCGGACAGCTGATCCAGAATATAGGCAGGAAAGCTCTCGCTTGTCGGCATGACGTCCTCCTTTCCGGGAATACCCGTTTGTCTCAGTCTGTTTTCTTATTCGTTCCCCTTCACGGCCTCGACCTTCAAGAGGTTCGTGTTGCCGGGGGTGAGGACGGGGACGCCGGCCGCGATGACCACCAGATCCCCGGGGGCCACCAGATCCAGCTCCTTGGCGCAGTCCACCGCGTGAACCAGCAGGCGCTCCAGGGTCTCCTGCCTCAGGCTCAGCACCGGGTACACGCCCCAGGACAGGGCCAGCTGATGGAAGGTTTTTTCCAATGGCGTCGCCGCCACGATGGGCTGAGTGGGCCGGAACTTGGACATGCGGCGGGCGCTCTTGCCGGTGGTGGTCAGGGTGACGATGGCCTTCGCCCGGATGTCCCGGGCCGTGGTGCAGGCCGCGTCGCACAGGGCCGCCGTCACGTCGTCCTCGTCGATGACGTACTTCATGTCGTTGTAGGCGTCGGATTCCACGGCGTCCTTTTCCGCCTGCTCCGCGATCCTCGCCATGGCGCGCACCGCCAGAAGGGGATACTTCCCCACGGCGGTCTCGCCGGAGAGCATCACGGCGGAGGTGCCGTCGAACACCGCGTTCGCCACGTCGGAGATCTCCGCACGGGTGGGGGTGGGCTTCTCGATCATGGATTCCAGCATCTGGGTGGCGGTGATGACCATCTTGCCGGACTGATAGCACTCCTTGATAAACCGCTTCTGCAGGCCGGGCAGACGCTCGAAGTCCACCTCCACGCCCATGTCGCCCCGGGCCACCATGATGCCGTCGGAGCGGGCCAGGATCTCGGAGAAGTTGTCCACGCCCTCCAGATTCTCGATCTTGGAGATGATCTTGATGCTGTGGCCCCCGTGGTAGTCCAGAAACTTCCGCATGCCGATCACGTCCTCGCGGCACCGCACAAAGGAGGCGGCCACGAAGTCCACGTCGTGCTCGATGCCGAAGATCAGATCGCTCTTGTCCCGCTCGGACAGATGCGGCATGTCCAGATGGACGTTGGGCACGTTGACGCCCTTGCCGCTCTTGATGACGCCGCCCTCCATCACCTCGGTGCGGATGGTGCCGTCCTCGGGACATACCTCCCGGGCGACAAGCTCGATGGCGCCGTCGTTCAGAAGGATCCGCGCTCCGGGAGAAATCTGCTTCGGCAGGTCCGCGTAGCTGATCCAGACGCCGCCCTCGTCCCCTTCTTTTTCGGGATCCCTCGTGCGGAGGAGGAAGGAGGAGCCCGATTTCAGCTCTGCCTCGTCTCCGGCGAATTTACCGAGGCGGATCTCCGGGCCCTTGGTGTCCAGCATGATGGCCAGCGGGACGCCAAGCCTTTTCCTTGCCTCCTTGATGCGGTCGATGACCTCGGCGTGCTCCTCGTGGGTACCGTGGGAGAAGTTCAGCCGCGCCACGTTCATCCCGGCCCGGATCATTTTTTCGATCATCTCGGGGGAATTGGACGCGGGTCCGAGCGTGCAGACGATTTTCGTTTTCAGCATATGGGTTCCCCTTCCCTGTTATTTCGGTTCTGGTCCCGATTATAGCATATTCCCGGCGGAAAAACAAGAAAAACAGAAAAACCCCGCGGCAGGACTTCCGCAGAAGCACGGAAATCCGCCGCAGGGACCGAAAGCCGGGAAATCAGCCGAAGAGCCTCCAGCCGGAGAGCTTGTCCAGAACGCCGGACAGCTTGTCGAGGGTCGCCATGACCTCGTCCAGCCGCCCAAGCAGATCGTTGATGGCCGCAGGATCCAGCTTCGCCACGGTGTCCAGCGCGCCCGAGAGGCCGTCCACCTGGCCGTTCAGCTGCTCCAGCAGGCCGTTGACGGCGTCGGGATCCAGCTTCGACACGGTGCGGGCCGCGTCGGACACAGCTGCCAGGGCGTCCTTCAGATCGTCGGTGATCTCCCTGAGGCTGTCCGCGTCCACGGCTCCGGACAGAGCGGAGGCGGAGGCCGTGAGGGAGGAAAGCTGTCCGGAGGCTCTGCTCACCTCGGAGGAGAGCGCCTCGATCTGTCCGACCGCAGCGTCAACCTTCCGCTCCATCGTGCGGACTGTCTGCCCCGTCAGGATCGTCCAGATGAGCATCACGATCACGGGCGCGATCATGCCGATCAGCACCACCGTCCGGATCCGCGCGTGTACCAGCAGCTCCTTCTGCGCGGCCAGCAGCTCTTCCATGGTGTTCTTCCCTTCAACCCCGTTCATTTCTTCCTCCCGGCTCGTAGGATTTCTGAATTCAGTATAATCCGCTCCCCGCCGGGATGCAAGGGGCTTGTCTGAATAATCTGTAAATTGTTGTCGAAAAGGCGGAAAAAGAGACCGTCCCGGTTTTTCCGCCGGAGCGGTCCCTTATGGTGCGTATTCCCCGTTTATCCCGCGTAGGCGGAGGTGATGCCCAGGTACTCCTCCAGCACCTGTCCGCTTTCATGGAGGGTCTTCGCCAGCTCGTAGCCCAGATACCGCACGTGCCAGGGCTCGTACATGAAGCCGGTGATGTCCTCCTTGTCCTTGGGATAGCGCATGTGGAAGCCGTACTCCCAGGAGTGCTCCGCCAGCCACATGCCCTCCGGGGTGCTCCCGAAGGCCTGGTCGAAGGAGTTCATGTCGAAGGCCAGCCCCGTCTGATGCTCCGAATGGCCGGGACGGGCGGAATAGCGGTCCGCGGAGGTCTGTCCCTCCCGGGAAACGTAATTGGTGTAGATGGTGGTCTGCAGATCCCAGGACCGGAAGCCGGACTCCACCCACAGCTTGATGCCGTCCTTCTCCGCCGCCGCGATCATGGTGTCCAGGGCGGATTTCGCCGTGGCGTCCACCCCAGGATTGTAGGAGGCGGGCAGGCCGTAGGTCTTGTTCACCACAAGAATGCCGTTGATGTAGGTGGCCTCGGAGTAGGCGGGGCGCTGGGTCACCTTCACCGTCACGGACGCCTTCGCCTCGGGATTGTCCTTGGAGGTCACGGTCACATGGCAGACGCCGATGCCCACGCCGGTGATGAGCCCGTAGCCGTTCACCGTGGCGATGGAGGGGTTGTCGGTCTCCCACAGCTCGCCCTTGTCGGTGGCGGTGGTGGGATACATGGTCACCAGGGGCATGTCGGGCAGGCCCACCTGAATGTTGACCTCCTCCTTGTCCAGGGAGATGCTGTCCACGTGGATCACCTGCCGGGCCGTCACCGTCACGTCCACTACGGCCTTCACCTCGGGATTGTCCCCGGAGCGCACCGTCACCTGACAGGTCCCCTCGTTGACGCCGGTGATATTGCCCCAGGAGTTCACCGTGGCAATCGAGGTATCGTTGGAGGTCCAGATCTCGCTCTTGTCCTCCGCAGACTCCGGGTACATGGTCACCCAGGGCATGTCGCTCTGGCCCACCTGCACGACGACCTGATATTTATCGAGGGAGATGGAGTGCACGTGTCCGTCGTCCGGCACGGGAGCGGGAAACTGCTCCGCGGGATCGGCGGGCGTCGGATCGGGAGCGTTCTCCGGCGGATTTATGGGATCGATCACGGCGGGCTGAGACGCTCCGGGATCGGCGGACGGGTCCTCGGGAGGAGAAACGGGGTCGGCCGGAGTCTCCGGATTTTCTGCCGGATCGTCAGCCCCGTTGGCCGGAGCGGTCTGAGCGGTCCCGCTTTCGCCGGTGCCGGTTCCGGACTCCGTACCGGTTCCGCCCTTTTTGAGGCAGCCGGGCAGAAGCAGCATGGCCGCCAGCCACAGCGCCAGTATCCGTTTGTTTGTCACAGTCAACCCTCCCGCCGCGCCTCGGACCGGTTCTCTCCTGTCGGAACGCCGGTTTCCGGGCCATTATGATCTGGAATGTATCATCATTATACATAAATCTC
This sequence comes from uncultured Ruminococcus sp., assembly GCA_902778205.1. Lineage (GTDB taxonomy): Bacteria > Bacillota > Clostridia > Oscillospirales > CAG-272 > UMGS1696. The sequence goes on from CACYWX010000207.1 coordinate 4,370, forward strand.
CCGGACTTTGCAACAGGTCCGGGAAAAAAGTAAAGAAAATGAAACAAGTTCACAATGAATTGTATACGGCGGCTCAGTCCTCCGGACCGGACAGCTCCCCGCTGAGGACCGCCATTTCGTTGTAGGTGTAGGACAGAAGCTCCACCGAGCAGAACCGGGTCCGCTCCTCCCCCGAACGGTAAAACTCCCGGTACTGCCCCTCATGGACGGTCTGCCAGGGATAGAGGGGATCCGGGACTGCCGTCAGCTTCACCACCGCCGTCGCCGCATTCTTCCCGCCAAGGGTCAGGGCCTCGATCCGCAGGGTGTATTCCTTCCCCACGAGCGTGTCCTGCGCCACCAGGACGGAGGTGGCCTCCGACGCCAGCTCCTTACCGACGGGACAGATGTTGATCCCGCACGGGCCGTTGATCTCGATCCCCTCCGCCTCCTGCGGGATCCCGTTCAGCGAATACCGCAGACGAATGCTGCTGTCCGAGGGCTCGACCTTCGTCACTCTCACGATCCCGTCGTAATCCACGAAGAGGTTGAGGTTCGTGTACCCGATGTTCCCGCCGCTCCGCGTCATGTAAAGCGTCATCGGCGCCATGATCCGCGGCACACCCACTTCCAGCGGCTCGTAAACGAACAGATTCTCGTTCGGAACGTCCGCCCCTTCCTCGTCCGGGACCCAGAACAGACTGCCGTCCTCAAGGCGCGGATAGGTCTTCTCCGATTCCGGGATGAAGCCGATCTGCCCCTTCCCCTCGAGGTCCCGGTCCAGAAGCCACGTGCTGATCCTCATGATCTCCTCCGGGTCCTTCGCCTCGTCCGGGGAAGCTCCCCCGCAGGACAGCAGGACAAACGCCGAAGCAAGCAGGGCCGCCGCGATCCGTTTCATGAATGTATTCCTCCCCATAATGATCCACAAGAATAGAATATCACATTCCCCGCAGTCTGTCAATACTTTTTTGTCATATGTAAATGCTGTGCCGTGATAAAAACCCTCCCTCCGCGAAAAAAGCGGAGAGAGGGCGTAAAACAGGGGTCGGATCGCCGGCCGGAACAGCTCAGAACAGCCCCACGATCTTCCCTTCGTCGTCCACGTCGATCTTCTCGGCGGCGGGGACCTTCGGCAGGCCGGGCATGGTGAGGATGTCTCCGGTGTAGATCACCACGAAGCCCGCGCCGGCGGAGACCTTGGCGGCCTTGACGGTGACGGTGAAGCCGGAGGGCGCGCCCAGCTTCAGCGGATCATCGGACAGGGAGTACTGGGTCTTAGCCACGCAGATGGGGCAGGAGCCGAAGCCCAGGGCCTCGATCTGCTCGATCTGCTTCTTCGCGGCGGGAAGGATGTTGACGCCGTCGCCGCCGTAGATCTTCTTTGTCAGGGCCTCGATCTTTTCGGTGATGGTCAGCTCGTCCGCGTAGGAGAAGGTGAAGTCGCCCTTTTCCTCCTCGCAGAGGCGGACCACTTCCTCGGCCAGAGCGCGTCCGCCCTCGCCGCCGTCGGCCCAGACCGTGGACAGGACGGTGTTGACGCCCAGCTCCCGGCACTTGGCAATGATGAAGTCGATTTCCCGGTCGGTGTCCGTGGGGAACCGGTTGACGGCCACCACGGCGGGGAGATGATAGACGTTTTTGATGTTGGAGACGTGCTTCAGAAGGTTCGGGATGCCGCGCTCCAGGGCCTCCAGATCCTCGCCGGCCAGGTCGTTCTTGGCCTTGACCCGCCATGCGGCACTTGATGTCCAGGAACTTCTCCGCGCCCAGGTCCGCGCCGAAGCCGGCCTCGGTGACGGTGTAGTCCCCCATGCGGAGGGCCATTTTCGTGGCCATGACGGAGTTGCAGCCGTGGGCGATGTTGGCGAAGGGACCGCCGTGAACGAACGCGGGAGTTCCCTCCAGCGTCTGGACCAGATTGGGCTTGAGGGCGTCCTTCAGAAGAGCCGTCATGGCGCCCGCCGCCTTCAGATCCGCCGCGGTCACGGGCTTGTCGTCGTAGGTGTAGCCCACAATGATGCGGGACAGGCGTGCCTTCAGATCCTTGAGGGAGGTGGAGAGGCACAGCACCGCCATGATCTCGGAGGCCACGGTGATGTCGAAGCCGTCCTCGCGGGGCACGCCGTTCGCCTTGCCGCCCAGACCGTCCACGATATTGCGCAGCTGGCGGTCGTTCATGTCCACGCAGCGCTTCCATGTGATCTTCTTCACGTCGATGCCCAGAGCGTTGCCCTGCTGAATGTGGTTGTCCAGCATGGCGGCCAGCAGGTTGTTGGCGGCGCCGATGGCGTGGAAGTCTCCGGTGAAGTGGAGGTTGATGTCCTCCATGGGCACCACCTGAGCGTATCCGCCGCCGGCCGCTCCGCCCTTGAGACCGAAGACGGGACCCAGGGAGGGCTCTCTCAGGGCCACGGTGGACTCCTTCCCGATCTTTCTCAGGCCGTCCGCCAGTCCGATGGTGGTGGTGGTCTTGCCCTCTCCGGCGGGAGTGGGAGTGATGGCGGTGACGAGGATCAGCTTTCCCTCGGGGCGGTCGGTTTCCTCCAGCAGGGAGAGGTCGATCTTGGCCTTGTTCCGGCCGTAGGGCTCCAGGTACTTTTCGTCCACATGGGCGGTCTTGGCGATGTTGGCGATGGGCTTCAGCTGACAGCGCTGGGCGATTTCGATGTCGGAAAGATAAGCCATGGGGGAAAACCTCCTTATATTCGGGCGCGAATAATATCGCGCAGATTCGCAGGGGAATCCGCCGTCCTGCGGCAGAGGAAGGAAACGCTCCGCGTTTCCGGAACCTTTGGCCCTGCGCGGGCCGAGCGCGGGGGAGGGACACCATCTCAGGCCGAAGGTGCCCCTCCCCCGAGGGTCCCCCTTGGCCGGGGAGCATAATCCCGGCTGCTCATATCAGCATCGAAAATAGATCGTATATCCCAAATCCTCGCGCGGTCTATGTTTGTGCAGCTGAAACATGCGATGAACTTCGTTATTGACGAAGTTCATCGGTTTGCTCTGCCCGAAGGGGCGTCGCAAACAGCGATCGAAACGCGCATGACAGGACGCGATGGAGAAATACGAAAGATCTGATCTGCCGACGCAGGTTGAGCAGATTGTACATATCATTGCCTTGTAAGCATTTTCCTTGATTATGCGCGAATACACATTAGAATCTGCGGGAAGCCGGTGCGGTCCGTTTATTCTTTCCCGTTCCAGCAGTAGGTGCAGAGGTCGCATTCGGGGAGGCCGATGGCCCGGACGACGCCCTCCAGGGTCTGGAATTCCAGAGAGGAGAAGTTCAGCTTCTCGGCGATGTAGGTGCGGAGCCTCCGGCCGCGCTCGGTCCTGCCGTCGCTGTACTCGTCGATGTGCTCGAAGCCCTCCTCGCCCTCCAGCTCCATGATGGTGCGCCGGGCGATGAGCTCCATTTCGCTGTTGGAGCGGGAGAAGTTCAGGTACTTGCAGGCGTACATGATGGGCGGACAGGCGGAGCGCATATGCACGGACTCCGCGCCGTTGTCGTAGAGGAATTCCACGGTCTCCCTGAGCTGGGTCCCCCGGACGATGGAGTCGTCCACGAAGAGCAGGTTCTTGTCCTTGATGAGCTCCGTGACGGGGATCTGCTTCATTTTGGCCACCTTGTTCCGCTCGTTCTGCCGGGTGGGCATGAAGGACCGGGACCAGGTGGGGGTGTACTTGATGAAGGGGCGGGCGAAGGGGATGTGGCTCCGGTTGGCGTATCCGATGGCGTGGGGAGTGCCCGAATCCGGAACGCCGCTCACGTAGTCGACGCCCTCCGCGTTCCCGGCCTCCCGGTCGTTCTCCGCCATGATCTCGCCGTTGCGGTACCGCATGGTCTCCACGTTGACACCCTCGTAGGAGGAGTTGGGATAGCCGTAGTAGGTCCAGAGGAAGGAGCAGATGCGCATCTTCTTTCCGGGCGCGGCCAGCTGCTCGGTGCCGTCGGGCGTCACGGAGACGATCTCCCCGGGTCCCAGTTCCCGGTCCTTTTCATAGCCCAGCTTCTCCATGGCGAAGGCGCACTTTCCCAGCACCACGGGCAGGCGTCCCAGCTTGTCTCTGGCGGCGATGATGGAGCCGTCGTCCCGCAGGATCAGGATGGAGGCGGTGCCCACGATCTTCTCCTGGGCGAAGCGGATGCCCTCCACGAAGTCGGATTTCTGATTGATGAGGGCGGCCACCAGCTCCGTGGAGTTGACCGCGCCTCCGGTCATGGCGTCGAAGTGGTCTCCGGTGCGGGAGAGATAGTCCCGGATGATAGCCTGGGCGTTGGTGACCACGCCGATGATGCAGACGGCGTAGGTGCCCAGGTGGGAGCGGATCAGAAGGGGCTGGGGGTCGTAGTCGCTGATGCACCCTATGGCGGAGGTTCCCTTCATGTCGTCGTAGATGTGCTCGAACTTGGTGCGGAAGGGAGAGTTCTCGATGTTGTGAATGTCCCGCTGGAGTCCGATCTCCGGGTCCCAGGCCGCCATGCCGCCTCGCCTGGTTCCCAGATGGGAATGGTAATCCGTGCCGAAAAATACGTCCGAAATCGCGTCGCGGCGGGAAACCGCTCCAAAAAATCCGCCCATGAAATTACCTCCGGGAAATACAAAAAAGCGCACGCATTTTCTGCCTCGTGCGCCCAGACGGTCGGCCGGGGTCAGCGCACAGGGCTCTGGCCCGTCATTCTTTGTTCCATGTGGTTTTCCACCTGCGGAGGGTACCCTCGCATTTCCGTCAGTCGCAAAGAACGGCATCCTTTCGGAATACGGATATAGTATAGCATCCCGCGGGGAACTTGTCAAGTCGGTGTTTTTCATAAAAATCCGGGACAGGGAGCGCGGATTTTATACTGCCGGGAGCGGGAGGACCGCCGCTCAGAGAAGGGGATTTCTGTGTAAATTTTCCAGAAACGAGGGCCGGAACGCTTGCTTTTTTGTGACGGCTCTGCTATAATGGGGACGAAATCCAAATTCTGCATCCATGAAAGGAATCTGACGATATGGCAAAATCCAGACTGGTCGGCGACTATCCGGTCATCGGCATCCGTCCCACCATCGACGGCCGCCGCGGCGCTCTGAAGGTCCGCGAATCCCTCGAGGACCAGACCATGAACATGGCGAAATCCGCCGCGAAGCTCTTCGAGGAGAACCTCCGCTACTCCAACGGCGAGCCCGTGAAGGTCGTCATCGCGGACACCACCATCGGCCGCGTGGGCGAATCCGCCGCCTGTGCTGACAAGTTCAAGAAGGCCGGCGTGGACATCACCCTCACCGTGACCCCCTGCTGGTGCTACGGCTCCGAGACCATGGACACCGATCCGAACACCATCAAGGCGGTCTGGGGCTTCAACGGCACAGAGCGTCCGGGCGCTGTGTATCTGGCCTCCGTTCTGGCCACCCACGCCCAGAAGGGTCTGCCGGCCTTCGGCATCTACGGCCACGAGGTCCAGGACGCGGACGACACCTCCATCCCGGACGACGTGCGCGAAAAGCTCCTCCGGTTCGGACGCGCGGCTGTGGCGGCGGCGACCATGCGGGGCAAGAGCTACCTGCAGATCGGCTCCGTGACCATGGGCATCGGCGGCTCCATCATCGATCCCCGCTTCATCGAGGAGTATCTCGGCATGAGAGTGGAGTCCGTGGACGAGGTGGAGATCATCCGCCGCATGACCGAGGAGATCTATGACAAGGCCGAATACGAAAAGGCCCTTGCCTGGACCAAGGCAAAGTGCATCGAGGGCTTCGACAAGAACCCCGACTTCCTGCAGAACCCCCGCGAGGTGAAGGACGAGCAGTGGGAGTTCGTCGTGAAGATGATGGTCATCGTCAAGGACCTGATGAACGGCAACCCGAACCTTCCCGCCGGCCGCGAGGAGGAAATGGTGGGCCACAACGCCATCGCCGCGGGCTTCCAGGGCCAGCGTCAGTGGACGGACTTCTATCCCAACTGCGACTTCGCCGAGGCGCTCCTGAACACCTCCTTCGACTGGGACGGCATCCGCGAGCCCTACATCCTCGCCACCGAAAACGACGTGCTGAACGGCCTCGGCATGCTCTTCATGAAGCTTCTGACCAACCGGGCCCAGATCTTCGCCGACGTGCGCACCTACTGGTCCGGCGCGGCTGTGAAGAAGGCCACCGGCTATGACATCGAAGGCCACTCCAAGGACGCCGACGGCTTCATCCACCTCATCAACTCCGGCGCGGCCTGCCTGGACGCCTCCGGCGAAGCGGTGTGCCCGAAGACCGGCGAGCACCTGATGAAGGAATGGTACAACGTCACCGAGGAGGACGCGGACAAGATCTTGGCGGCTACCACCTGGAATCCCGCGGACCTCGGCTACTTCCGCGGCGGCGGATATTCCTCCCGCTTCGTGACCAAGTACGAGATGCCCGCCACCATGATCCGTCTGGATCTGGTTCAGGGTCAGGGTCCCGTGCTCCAGATCGCCGAGGGCTGGACCGTCGCTCTGCCCGACGAGGTGAACGACATCCTCTGGAAGCGGACCGACTACACCTGGCCCTGCACCTGGTTCACGCCCAGATGCACCGGCAAGGGCGCGTTCCGCTCCGCCTACGATCTCATGAACTGCTGGGGCGCCAACCACGGAGCCATCAGCTACGGCCACATCGGCGCGGATCTGATCACCCTCTGCTCCATTCTGAGAATTCCGGTAGCCACCCACAACGTGCCGGAGGAGAAGATCTTCCGTCCCGCCGCGTGGAACCTGTTCGGCATGGATCCCGAGGGAGCGGACTACAGAGCCTGCGCCAACTACGGCCCGCAGTACAAGAGAACCGCGAGATAAGCGGCTGAAACGACAAGGAAGGGAGCGCCCGTCTCCCTTCCTTTTTTCGTCCTCCCATCTCCCGTGAGACAGGTCCCGGCCCGGCAGATCGAAAAGCGGCGGAGCCGTTCCTCTTCAGGATCGCTCCGCCGCGCTTGGTTTTCCGTATCGATTACCGCTCCGGGCACCGCCAGTCGTAGATCGGCTCAGGCTCCGGGAAGGGAGTCTTCATGAATTTTTCCGACCGCAGGGGCGCGCCGTCCTTTTCCCGCTCGATCACCTGGATCAGCATGTCGAAGTCCTCGGGCAGGTGGGCGTGGGTGCCCTTCCGCCAGTACCAGAGGACGTTCTCCTCCTTCCCGTACAGCTTCCAGACCTCCCGGGCCGCCATGTCCGTCATCCAGGAATTCACGGGCCCCGACCAGATGTCGTCCTCGGCCTGACAGTCGAAGAGCACCCGGGGCGCCACCATGGCCTTGAGCATGTGGGAGTCGAAGGGCAGGGCCGCCTCGTCGTCCTCATACGCCTTCAGGTCCGGACCGAACCAGTCCGGGAAGGCGTTGACAATGTCCTTCAGCGTCTCGCTCCGCTGGATCCTTCCGTCGGAGGTCTCCGCGCTCATGTGGATCCTGTAGCAGCTGCCGCTTCCCGCGCAGGTGGCCTCGGGACAGACGATGGTGGCCCGTTCGTCAACCGCTCCGGCCAGAAGCGCCGCCTTTCCGCCCCGGGACAGCCCCGTGAAGGTCACGGATTTCGGATCGGCGATCCCCAGCAGGAAGAGGGCGTCGAGAGTCCGGCTGAAGCCCCAGGCCCAGGCCGCCAGCGCACTGAAGGTCAGATCCGGATACGTGCCGTAGAGGTTGTCCGTCCGCTTCGGGTTCCGCGTGTCCGGCACGATCTCGTCCCGGTTGAACTTCACCAGCATGATCCCGCGGGAGGTGAACTGCTCCGCGACGCCGGGGTCCTGCATGCATCCATAGCAGAGATCCCCGTCGATGACCACGGGCCAGGGACCTCCCCCGGCGGGCTTGTGGGCGTAGATCGTCCAACAGACGGGGTTCTCCCGGGTGCCGGTGCGGATCCGCCAGATGTTCATCCGCCCGGGCGCGTTCGGCACGCAGAGGGGATCCACCTCCAGAAACTCCGGCTCCGGAGGCATCCCGCCGTACTGCAGCTCCACGCAGGGTCCGTACAGCTCTTTTCTTCTCTCCTCCCAGTCGGAGACGGTCTCGACCCGCCGCCCGTCCTCAAAGAGGAAGGGATCGGGCAGGCTCCCGAGGACCTCGTATGACGTGATTTTCATGCGGCCTCCTTATCATACGATTACATTAAGTGAGTATCCCTTAACCCACGCTTAAGACTCCATCAGCCGCGGACCGCATTCCTGCGGTCCGAAGGAAGGAAACGCTTCGCGTTTCCAGGTTTATGCCCTGCTCAGGGCGGGAGGCACGGGGGGACACCATCTCAGGCCGAAGGTTTCCCCCCGTGCGGGGGTTTCCTTGGCCGGAGAGCATAACCTGTCCTCACGGTCCTATATACAAGCCTGATTGTTTCTCCCAATCCTCGCGCGGTCTGTGATTGTACAGCAGAGGTCAAAACATTTCAGGCGCGCATTGTCATGGGCCGCGATGGAGTAAAGACGGAACAGGATGTTCATCCTCGCAAAATCACAGTTTATCTGTAAATTGATCAGCAGAACGCAATAGTTAACCCTCCTGCCCAATGCGCGTTTTGATCGCTGTTTTCGAGGTTCCCGAGAAAACCGTGGAACTTGTTCCACGCATGTTTCAGCTGACTCAACCAGCCCGCGCGAGGATTTGGGATGAACAAACAAACCCGGATGAAGGAATGAGCTATCAGGATTATGCTCTCCGGCCAAGGGACCTCCCGGGGAGGGG
>CACYWX010000208.1 GCA_902778205.1 uncultured Ruminococcus sp.
TGCATGAATTCGGAGGCCGTGGTGGAGCGGATCTCGGGCATGCCCGGCAGGTCCTTGGCCCGCTTCAGGAATTCCAGCATGCCGTAGGTGGGACCGCCGCCGCCGTCTCCGTAGCCGTATGCCACCAGCCGCTGATTGTTGGACTTCTTGTCCCGGATCTCGTTCACACAGCCGGTGAGGGTCTGGACGTCGGGGATCAGGTGCATCCGGTTCAGATGGGTGATGACGTCCGTCCCGTCGATGCCGCGCCAGATGAAGGTGTCGGCGGGGAACTGGTTGCAGTCGTTCCAGCTCATCTTGGTGGTGTAGAAGTATTTGACGCCGCTCTCCTGCATGATCTGCGGGATCGCCCCGTTGTAGCCGAAGGTGTCCGGGAGCCAGAAGGAGTCGGAGCGGTAGCCCAGATACTTCTCGGTGAACCGCTGGCCGAACAGGAACTGACGGACCATGGCCTCGCCGCCGGTGATGTTGCAGTCGCACTCCACCCAGACTCCTCCGTTGGGCTCGTAGCGTCCCTCGGCTACACGGGCCTTGATCCCCTCGAAGATGTCCGGATAGTACTGGCGCATCCAGTCAAGGTGCAGGGCGGAGGACTGGATGAAGGTGTATTCCGGATAATAATCCATGAGGGTCAGGGCCTCGGCATAGGTGCGGGCGCATTTCCGGACGGTCTCGGATACGGGCCAGAGCCAGGCGGTGTCCATGTGGGAGTGGCCCAGCACGCCGATCTTTCCCCGGGACGCCTCGCCCTGCGATTTTTCAAGGGCGGGAGCAAGGCATTCGCGCATCTTCGCGCAGGATTTCCGGATCTCCTCCTCATCCGCGCAGGCGATGTCGCCGATGAGGTAAGGGAAGGCGTTCATGAGGCATTCGTGAGCCTTCATGGCGGTGAAGTTCTCCCCGGGGAGCTTTGCGATCTGCAGGACCGTGGCCAGATCGAAGACGCAGTCCTTCACCAGCTTGTCCATGACGAAGAAGCCGATGCCGTTATAAACATGATCGAACTTGTCGGATTTGCTTTCGTCCCGGCTGTACTGATCGTAGGGCTGGGTCCCGAAGCAGGTGTGCCCGGCGTAGCACTCGAAGGACAGCTCAACGGTCTCTCCGGCCTTTGCTCCGAAGGAGACGAAGAACGCCGGATGCTCGCCGCCGATGAAGTGGTTCTTGGAGTTGATGATTCCGGCGGGCTTCCCGTCCCTGAAGCAGAGGATCTCCACGGCGCCGGTATCCGGGATGGCGCAGAGGATCTCCCCGTCCGCGCAGTCCGGCACGGTGCAGGATACGGTCAGCCAGAGATTGCCCCATTCGTGACCCCAGGCATACCCGGGCTCCACGGGCTTCATCAGGGATTTGTCGGGAGGCAGGCGCAGATGCTCGTCGCACTCGTATCCGAGGACGGCTTCCGCCTGACCGACGGGCTTGAGAATGTGGCGGGCATAGCGCTCCAGCACGTTCTCAAACTTCCGGTAGGTGCGTCCGATGTAGGTGGGATTGTTCATGATGCACTTCCTTTATGTGGAATTTGTGTGTCCGGGGACAGTATAGCATATTTCCGCCGGGATTGCAAGGCATATTCCCCCATTGGTCCCTTGTCCCGGACGGGAGAAAAATCGTCCTCCCGGCGCCGCTTTGCTTGATTTTGCCCGGGCTCTGTGTTATAATGCGTCACAGAAGGAAACCCATGGGAGGATGGATTGATGGATCAGGAACGAGGCATACGGATCGGGAACACCCGCGCGTCGGTGACGGATCCCGCGTTCGGCGCGAAGGGAGACGGCGTGACCTGCGACCGGGAGGCGATCCAGAGGGCCGTCGACGTCGTGTATTATGCGGGAGGCGGCACCGTGACCCTGCCCGGAGGCAAGACCTATCTGACCGGCGGGATCGTTCTGAGAAGCGGCGTGGAGCTGTTGTTCGGAGACGGGGCGGTATTGCTCCAGAGTCCCCGGCCGGGCGATTACGTGAAGCCCGCGGGGGACGGATACGTTCCGTACGAGCCTGCGTTCGGCCACAACTGGTCCAGCGAGATCAAGTGGAGCCACAACTGGTACCGGAACTATCCCCTGATCTTCGCGCCGGAGGGATCCCACGATTTCGCCGTGCGCGGAAACGGCACCGTTCGGATGATGGAGGTGGAGGACCCGGAGCGGATCATGAAGCTCTGCCCGGTGGGCTTCTATCGCTGCTCCCGGTTCGAGATCTCCGACATCCGCATCACCAATTACCACAGCTATGCCATGATGCCCTTTACCAGCGATCACGGCCTGATCCGGAACGTGACCGTGGACGGAAGCTCCTACGGCAACGGGGACGGCGTCTGCCTGATGAACTGTCAGGACATCCGCGTCACCGGATGCCGGATGGACACGGGGGACGATTCAGTCTATATCTTCTCCTCCTGCCGGGATCCGCGGAAGAGCGAATGGTGGTCCTCGGACGATCCTCAGCCCTCCCTCCGCATCGAGGTGGACCACAACGACCTGCGCTCCAACCACTGCAAGGCCTTCGGCATGATCCTCTGGGGGCTGACCTGCGAGGATCCGGAGAAGGTGGAGGTGCGGGACGTATTCGTCCACGACAACCACTTCGAGACCATGGGCAACTGGCTGTACTGCCCCTATACGGACCGGGCCGGCGTACCTCCCGTCACGGGCGTGCGCTTTGAGAACAATGTGATCGACGGCATCGAGGCCAATTTCTTCGAGACGCAGATCAGCGACATGAACCTCTACCGCTCCGCCGCTTATATGTACAACGGCGGATTTGAACAGGGCCGGTGCTTCTGGGCCATGACGGACCGGGCCGGCGTCTGCCGAGCGGGAGAGGAAGACGCTCCCTTCGGCTGGATCGACTGCGGCGGAGAGCGGACCGCCCTGTGGCAGGGACTCTGGATGGAGAGCGGCCGTCCGCTTCTCTTCAAGGCGGAGGTCCGGAGCGGGGGCGGTCCCGTGCGGCTCTTTGTGCGGAATCTGGACACGGGGGAGCTTGTCTCCTCGCTGACCTTTGAAAACAGGGAATGGGAGGAAAAACAGCTCCTGTTCACGGTTCCGGAGAGCGGCAATTACCGGATCGGCATGGAGAGCACAGAGGACTCCCGCGGACGCGCCTCCATCCGTCAGGCGGCCTTCAGCGGAGGGGTGACGCCCTTCGGCTACGAGACCGTGATCTTCGACCGGGGCAAGATCATTTTCCAAAACAACGACAACCTCTTCAGACGATAACCGCGCGGAACGGAAAGGAGAAGATCATGGAACAAAAGCTTTCTCAGCTGAAAATGTACTGGTTCGCGGACAATCCGGTCCCGGAACTTCAGCTTCCCGAGGGATACAGCTTCTCCCATTTCTCGGAGAAGAACCGGGACACGGACATTCACGACTGGAATGAGTGCATCCGGACCTGGACCCATTCGGACGAGACGGACGAGGTCCGGTTCAAGCATGAGATCTACGACTTCAGGGACATCGTCCCGGAGGAGGACGTGTGGTTTCTGGATTATCAGGGCCAGCACATCGGCACGGCCACGTCCTTCGTCCACAAATCCACCGGAGCCGGGGACATGCACTGGGTCGGCATCAAGGAGGCGTTCCGCGGAAAGGGCCTGTCCAAATATCTGGCCTGGATCGTGCAGAAGACCCTCAAGGAGCGCGGCGTTCCCTACGTGTCCCTGACCACGGGAGAGGGCCGGGTCGCCGCCGTCAAGTCCTACCTCACCGCGGGCTTCATTCCGGTGGAGTACGCGGAGGGCATGGTGTCACGCTGGGAGAAGGTTCTCGAGACCTACGGCATCGACCATGTTCAGATGGTCTGGGAGGACGCCTCGCCCTACAAGGTGCTCTACCGCTCCGGAAAGAAGAAAGAGGAGAACTGATTCTCTTCTCAGCGAATCTCAGCTTCGACAAATCAAAAACGCGCGGCCCGCACCTCATGAGAACGGTTGCGCGTTTGTTTTTTGCCTGTAGCCGGATCGTCCGGGCGGATCACGGCTGTCCGCCGGTTCCGCGCTTCCGGGTCATGACCATGGCCAGGGCGACGGCGGCGATTCCTCCGGCCAGCTTTCCCACAAGAAATGGGACCGCCGTGGAGGGATCTACCGTCAGCTGGAAGGCCAGATGATCTCCCAGCAGGAAGGAGGCCGGCACCAGATACGCCACGTTGACTACCACGCCCCGGTCGTTCATGTCCTTCGTCATGCCGAACATGGGAATGGCGTTGATCGAGGTGGTGATGATCCCGAGGATCGAAGTCTCGTCCATCCCGGCGGCCTTTCCGATCCTGCCGAAGAACCTTCCGCAGAAGGTCTTGAGGAAGAACAGCAGGGTGAACGCGCCGCAGAGGAAAATGGTGATTTCCCCGATGATGAGCAGGCCGTCGTCGAAGGTGCCCAGGCCCTCCACCTCCCAGCCCATGACCTTGATTACAACGGCGGCGGCCAGCGCAAGGGTCAGGATGAAGGTCAGCCCCACTCCGATGGCGGAGACGATGCGGATGGTGACCTTCTCAAAAAACAGCAGTCCCACGGCGAAGAACCCGGCGAACAGAATGAGGGGAAGAAGGTTCCGGAGCAGGGGCAGGATCCCGATGCGGAAGCAGAGACCGCTGACGAAGCAGGTCAGGGGAACGGTGATGAGTCCCACGGCGAGTCCCTTTGCCACAAGGGGCCGCTTTTCTTTCGGCGTCATGGCGAATCCGGCGGGAAACGCGAACATGACCGCGCATCCCATGGTGCTTCCCATGACGGAGCCGGTGAACCGCCCGATGGTCTCGTCCTGAGCCAGGGCCAGCGCCAGGGGCCAGCCTCCCGAATCGTTGGCGATGAGCAGTCCGGCGATAACGGAGGGATCGATCCCCAGGGCGGAGCAGACCGGAGCAAGACGGGGGGCCAGGACCCGCGCGATCAGGGGAGCCGCCGCAAAGGGTCCGATCATGGCGAGAATCAGGGGTCCCGCCGCCTCAAAGCCCCGCTCGAAGGCCTTTCCGGGTCCGAACCGGCATCCGATTGCCCGGTCCGCGGCTCCGATCAGCGCAAAGCCCAGCATGACGTATGTGATGATGCTTCCGACGTTCATAGTCCACCTCTCGGTCCCGCGCGTTCTGTGGAGTCGGCGGGAGCCGCGCTTCATTATACCATGTCCGCCCCGGGATTGCAAGTCCGTCCCGTTTATACGCATCCGGCGGAACTTCGGAAACGGCTTGATTTGAGGCCCGCTCTGTGCTATAATCCGATTGAAGGCAGAAACCGGAACCGATCACCCGTTTACGGGATCACAGGAGGGATAAATCATGAAAACCGTCAAGGACAAGTATCTCGTCGTCGGCGCGGACTTCGCGGGCTTCCCGCTCAAGGAGGTCGTCGTCGGGCACCTGGAAAAGAAGGGCTGGAAGATCCTCGATCTCGGCGTGAAGAAGGACAGCGACCCGAACGACACCGACCTGATGTTCCACCGCGTAGGCCTGCGCGTCGGCGCGGAGATCGCGGAGGGGAACTACGAGCGCGCGCTGGTATTCTGCGGCACGGGCATGGGCATCCACATCGCCGCCAGCAAATGCCCGCACGTTCACGCCGGTGTGGTCGAGAGCCTGCCCGCCGCCATCCGCGCCATCACCGGAAACGGCGTCAACGTTCTGGCGATGGGGGCGTTCTACGTGGCTCCGCAGACCGCCTGCGACATCGCCGATGCGTATCTGTCCAACTCCCTCGGCTCCGGGTGGGAGTGGTGGCACAATTTCTATGAGTTCCATAAGCTGGCCATCGACGAGCTGGAGGCGTTCGACTACGAGGAGTACAAGAAAAATGGCTTCAAGGTCCACAAGCTCGGCGATTACGACCTCACCCTCGACTTCGACAAGAGGCCGGAATAAGACGGGCGGAGCGAACGCGGAAGGAGACAGAGCCATGCTGAAAATCAGAGACATCTTCATCGACGGAGGGCGCGTCCGGATCAGCGGATCCCCGGACCTGTACCGGTATGCCATGACGGACCGTCCGGATCCCGTGTTTTCCTGGGCGGCGGAGTCCTCCCGGGCGCAGAACGGACAAACGGCC
>CACYWX010000209.1 GCA_902778205.1 uncultured Ruminococcus sp.
CTCTCAACATGCAGCACGGGGTAACGTGCAGCGCATTTTTTCAGCTTCTTTTTCACACTTCTTTGCAGATTGTCTTTTTAGACTGAGAATAGTATAAAACTTCCTTTGTTTGTTGGACACACCATAATCTCAAGCTATAAGGGAAACACGGCTTTCTTTCAGAGAAAAGCCTCAGGAGAGAAAAAAGGAGGAACACCGTATGACGAGAAAGGAACAGATCCGGAACGCCTACCGGCTGACCGGAGGACACGCGGGGTTCTACGACGGCATGATGACCTATTCGACCTTCTCCGGAAAGGCGGTCTGCCGGATCGTCTGGAACATGGACGGGGAGAAGAATCTCCGGTATCTGGAGCGGGCTCTGTCGGGCGTGCCGGAGGACTTTTCGGGCAGGCTTCTGGAGGTGCCCGTCGGGACCGGCGTGCTGACCATGCCGGTTTACCGGGATCTGCCGGACGCGGACGTCACCTGCCTCGACTACTCCCCCGACATGATGGCGGCGGCGAAGGAACGGGCGGAGGCGGCCGGAATCCGGAACGTGCGGTTCGTTCAGGGAGACGTGGGGGCCCTTCCCTTCCCGGACGGGAGCTTTGACACCGTGCTGTCCCTCAACGGCTTTCACGCCTTTCCGGACAAGGAGGCGGCGTACCGGGAGACATACCGGGTGCTGACACCCGGCGGGACCTTCTGCGGCTGCTTCTACGTCCGGGGCGGATGTGGGCGGACGGACTGGTTCATCCGCCATCTCTATCAGCCGAAGGGGTTCTTCACTCCTCCCTTCGAGACGGAGGAGAGCCTGAGGGAGCGGCTGTCCGGCATGTACGCGGAGGCGGAGGTGACCCGGATCGAGGGGATCGGGTGCTTCCGGTGCCGGAAATGAGCGCGGCGCGGATCGTCCTGCAGCTGATCCTCTACTGCGCCCTGTTCACCCTCATGGTGAAGGCGGGCGTGGGGAGCAATGCCCTGAACGGCCTGTTCTTCTATCCGGCACCCGTGCGGGAGAGGGTCTATGAACTGGGACTGACGGACCGGGAGACGGTGGGCCGGAGAAGAAAGCGCTTCATGACGGCCTTTTTCGCCGTGATGGGGATTTCCCTGATCCTCATCCTCCGGGTCTGGAACGGCGTCCGCGCCTTCCGGGAGGGATATGGTCAGGCCCTGCTGTTCCTCGAGGTGATGAACTGGTACGACGGGATCGTCATCGACCGGCTCTGGGTGGGGCACAGCCGGTTCTGGGTGATCCCGGGGACGGAGGACATTCCCTTCGTGCAGACCTGGGGGCAGGTTTTGAAGAAGCGGCTCATCCTGACGGCGATATGGCTCGTCGGGGCCGCGATCACAGCCGGGATCGTCGTGATCCTGCCCTGATCCGGAGCCGATTCGCTTTTTTCGGAAAAATATCCCTCCGCATCTTGACAAAAAGGTGGCGATGGGGTATGATATTAGCGTTAGCTAACTGCGTTCGCGCGGAAGGAGGCTCCCCATGCCGAGGGACAAGACCGCCGCCCATGGGAAAATCATGGCCGCCGCCCGGGAGGAATTCACGAAATCCGGCTTCGAGGGAGCGTCCATGCGGGCCATCGGCGAGCGGTGCGGCATGACGGCGGCGGGCATCTACCGGCACTGCCGGGACAAGGCGGATCTCTTCGATCAGCTGGTCTCCCCGGCGGTGAAGCGGCTCGAGGACTGGCTGGACGACCATGTGGCGCGCTACGTGGACGCGGTTCGGCGGGACGGATGCTTACAGTGGCGGGACTCCGAGATCGACATGATGAAGGAGGTCGTCTATCCCCGCATGGGGGACTACCACCTTCTCACGGCAAAGGCCCAGGGGACGAAATACGAGTCCTTCCTCCACGATCTGACCGAGCGGTCCCAGGATCAGCTACTTCGGTACATTCCCATGATCCGGGCCCGGGGCTGCGACGTGTGGGACATCGATCCGAAGGAGCTGCACCTGCTGCTGACGGCCTACACCGCCGCGCTGTTCGAGCCCGTGATCCACAATTATCTGTACGAGGACGCCCTCCGCTGTCTCTCGACGGTGGAAGCCTTCTTCCTCCCCGGCTGGAAACAGCTCATGGGGTTCTGAATGTCCGGACTATACGCCTGTCTTCTCCGTGAAGGCGGGCGATTGGTTTTCTATGGGGTTAGTTAACGCTAACGTCCGTTTGTTAACGAACAAAACCCGCAAGGAGGTCTGTTTATGAACGAAAAGACGAAAACGTCCGCTTCTTCGCCGATCGCGTGGGCGCTGGGACAGACGGGATCGCACGGGGGACAGTACGTCCTCTCCGTGATCCTCGCCGTGATCGGGGTTGCCTTCTCCCTGGCGCCGTACTTCGCCATGATCGGCATCGTGCGCGGGCTGATGGAGGGGGAGCGGGAGTTGTCCTTCTATCTGCTCCGGTGCCTGGCCGCCGCGCTGTTCTGGGCCGGACGGGTGCTCTTCCACGCTCTCAGCACCGCCACATCTCACAGAGCAACCTTCGCGGTCCTCGGCGAGATCCGGAAGCGGTGCACGGAAAAGCTGACCCGGATGCCTCTCGGCGCGGTGATGGCGGAGAGCTCCGGCGCGCTGAAAAACACGCTGATCGAGCGGATCGACTCCATCGAAACGACCCTGGCCCACATCGTGCCGGAGTTCACGGCGAACCTGCTTCTGCCCGTCTCCATCCTTATCTACATCTTCACCGTGGACTGGCGCATGGGACTGGCCTCTCTGGCGACCCTGCCCCTCGGGATGTTCTGCTACGTCTTCATGATGGCGACAAGCGGCGGGTTCTACGCCCACACGGTGGAGGCCACGAAGGCCCTGAACGACACGGCGGTGGAGTACATCGGCGGGATCCAGGTCATCAAGGTCTTCGGCAAGACAAGGAGCTCCTACGACCGGTTCGTGAAGGACGCCTACGAGGCCGCCCACAGCTTCATCGACTGGATGCGGGCCAGCATCATCCCCTTCACCTTCGCCATGGTGCTGATGCCGGCGACGCTCCTTCCGGTCCTGCCCATCGGCGGCCTTCTGGTGAAGAACGGGAGCCTGACGCCTGAGAATTTCGTCACGGTGATCATCCTCTCCGTTGTACTCATCACGCCGCTCATCACCCTCATGAGCTATTCGGACGACTTCCGCACCATGGGGACCATCTTCGGCGAGGTCCGGGCAATCCTCGAGGCCCCGGAGATGGAGCGGCCAGCGGAAGGGATGGGAGAGACGCCGAAGAACAACAGCCTTTCCCTGAGGGACGTGCGGTTCTCCTATAAGGACAAGGAGGTGCTCCACGGGATCTCCATGGACATCCCCGAGGGCTCCTTCACGGCTCTGGTGGGTCCCTCCGGAAGCGGAAAGAGCACCGTGGCCCGGCTCATCGCGTCTCTCTGGGACGTGGATTCCGGATCGGTCTCCCTCGGCGGCGCGGATATCCGGAAGATCCCCGGGGAGGAATACGCGGACCGGGTGGCCTTCGTCTCCCAGGACAACTACCTTTTCAACATGACGGTCCGGGAGAACATCCGGCTCGGACGCGCGGATGCCACGGACGAGGAGGTGGAGGAGGCGGCGAAGGCCAGCGGATGCCACGACTTCATCATGGGGCTGGAGAACGGCTACGACACCATGGTGGGCTCCTCCGGCGGGCATCTCTCGGGCGGCGAGCGGCAGAGGATCTCCATCGCCCGGGCCATGCTCAAGGCCGCGCCCATCGTGATTCTGGACGAGGCCACGGCCTACACGGATCCGGAGAACGAGGCGGTGATCCAGCGCTCGGTCTCCCGCCTCACAAGAGGAAAGACTCTGATCGTCATCGCGCACCGCCTGTCCACCGTCACCGACGCGGACAGAATCTACGTGGTGAAGGACGGCCGGATCGACGACAGCGGCACCCACGAGGAGCTGCTCGCCCGTCACGGCCTTTACGCGGACATGTGGAAGGCGCATATGGAGGTGAAGGACCATGCTTAAGATCATCCGTAAATTCTTTGCCTTCTGCGGGGAGGAAAACCGGAGGAAATTCGTCGCGTCCGTGTGGCTCGGGGTCATCGAGGCCCTGTTCGGCGCGCTGAAGATCCCCGCCGTGGCCGTCATGGTGAAGGCGCTTCTCTCGGGAACCGCCGGAACGCGGGACATTCTTCTCTCCCTCGGCATCATGCTGCTCAGCATCGTCGGATCGGGACTGGTCAAGGCGAAGGCCACCATGCTCCAGACCGAGGCGGGGTACGACACCTGCGCGGGAAAGCGGATCGAGATCGCGGAGCACATGCGGTATCTGCCCATGGGATATTTCAACAAAAACAGCCTCGGCGTGATCACCTCCGTCACCACCAACGTCATGGAGAACCTCGAAAACGTGGCCACCCGCGTGGTGATGCTGGTCTGCGAGGGACTGCTGACCACCGCGCTCATCGTGGTGATGCTCCTCTTCTTCGACTGGCGCATCGCCCTGGTGCTGGCCGTCGGATTCGCCCTGTTCCTTCTGGAAAACGCAAGGCTCCAGAAGGCGGCGGGAGGACTGGCGGAAAAGAAGATCGACGCCGACGAGCGCTTGGTGGAAAAGGTCCTCGAATACCTCCAGGGCATGGCGGAGGTCAAGGCCTACCGTCTCACCGGGAAGAAGAGCGGCGAGCTGAACGAGGCCATCCGGAAAAACGTGAAGATCAACACGGACATGGAGATGGCGCTGATCCCCCGCATGTCCGTCCAGACCCTCATCGCCAAGCTGACGGGCGTCGCCATGGCGGCCTGCTCCTGCGCCTTCTACTGCGCCGGATCCATGGACGCGCTGACGGCGGTGGTCATGACGGTCTCGGCCTTCATCATCTACGCGAGCCTGGAGACCGCCGGTCAGTACTCCGCCCTGCTGAGGGTGGTGGACGTCAGCGTGGACCGGGCCGGGGCCATCCTCTCTACGCCCCAGATGGAGCTGGACGGAGAGGACATCGAGCCCGAATCCCGGACGCTGGGCGCCGAGGATCTGGAATTTTCCTATGACAGGCGGAAGATCCTCGACGGCGTGACCCTCACGATCCCGGAGAGAACCACCACGGCCATCGTCGGACCGTCCGGCGGCGGCAAGACCACCCTCGTGAACCTGCTGGCCCGGTTCTGGGACGCGGATTCCGGGCTTGTGACCCTGGGCGGCCAGAACGTGCGGGACTACGACATGGACGCGCTGATGAAGAATTTCAGCTTCGTGTTCCAGAACGTCTATCTCTTCCACGATACCATCGCCGACAACATCCGCTTCGGGAATCCGGACGCGCCCATGGAGGACGTGATCGCGGCGGCGAAGAAGGCTTCGTGTCACGACTTCATCTCCGCGCTCCCCGACGGGTACAACACGGTCATCGGCGAGGGAGGCGCGTCCCTGTCCGGCGGCGAACGCCAGCGGATCTCCATCGCCCGGGCCATGATGAAGGACGCCCCGGTGATCTTTCTGGACGAGGCCACGGCCAACGTGGATCCGGAGAACGAAAACGAGCTGACCCGCGCCATCGAGGCCCTGACCCGGGAAAAGACCGTGGTCATGATCGCCCACCGGCTGAAGACCGTCTCCCACGCGGACCAGATCCTGGTGGTGGACCGGGGAAGGATCGTTCAGCGGGGCACCCACGAGGAGCTCATGCGCCAGGACGGCATTTACAGAACCTTTGTAAGCGAACGGACCGAGGCCGCCGGCTGGAAGGTCAGGGCGTAATACGAATCTTATGCTAAAAAGGAAACGCGGCTTCTTGAAAGAAGCCTGGCAAGAACTTCTGAAATGTATAAGGACAGGTCATACCAATAATGTATTGTCGAAACCTTGGCAGACCAATATAGCCATCCAACCTTATCAGAGTTATCGTACGCAAGCTCACGACAAGGTCGTTCGCCTTCTACATCTCACGATCGAAACCCATTTATAGCAATCCGCTCAAATACTCGCACAATCAAGGTGAACGTTGTTCTTTTCTCCTTTATCGAGGAGAAAAGAACCAAAAGAGGAACTCCCTTGAAG
>CACYWX010000210.1 GCA_902778205.1 uncultured Ruminococcus sp.
TGGAAACGACGGAGTGAGGACGCGGCCCGTTGAGATCCGGCTGATGCTGGACGGGCGCGAGGCGGCGGAGGCTCTGTACGATCCGCTGGAGGAGGTCGGGCGGCGGCTCGGTCGGTCCGGCGGAACAATGGGAGGCTGGCATGAATAAGATCACGCTGTCCGACGGGCGGGACACGGTTTCGATCCTGTCGGAGCCGGAGTTTGTCTGGAGGCCCGTGCTGATCGGGGAACGGGCGGTAATGGCTTCCGGCCGGACGGTCATGGACGCGGTGGGCGTCAAAAACACGGCGGAGATCCCGGCGGGATGGCTCTCTCCCCGGGATCTGGCCCTCTTGAAGAGGATGATCCAGCGGAACGCGGCCCTGAAGGTGCGCTATCCCACGCCGGAGGGGTACCGAGAGGATCTGTGCTTTGTGGACATGCCGGTTTTCCGGGCCTTCCGGTGGGGAGAGGACGGAGTCAGCCAATGGTACGGGGTGACCGTCACGGCGGAGCAGGCCGGAGTGGATCCCGTACTGCCGGGATGAGGAGGGAGGAGCGATGATCCGCACGTCCGAGAATTACGAGCCGTTCGTGCAGGTGCGGCAGGTGGACTGTCTGATCTCCTTCGAGGTTCTGGCGAAGACGCTGAACAAGAAGAACATCGCGGTCACGGCATCCCCGGCGCGGGTCGGGAGCGGTCCGCTGACCGTCAACGGCATCCCGGAGCTGGCGGCGAAGTACGGGACGCTGGAGCGGTACGGCTGGCCCCTTGACGGCTCTTGCGACATCCTCCCGTCCTCCGGGGCGGAGACGGGCTATTGGTCCTCCGTGGTATCCGATGAAGGCGGGGACTTTTCCTCCCCGGTCTCGGTCCGGTACGATCTGCCCTCTGACACGGCGACGTTCGGGTGGACGTTTCACTTTGACGCGCCCGCCGGGGTCATCGCCTCCCGGGTCCGGGCGGTCTGCTACGACGCGGGCGGGGCGGTGTTGGATACGTCCGAATTTTCCCCGGAGAACGCGGGGGAGAACGGCTCCGGATGGTCCTTCCACCACTACGTCCAGAACTATCGGGCGGTGGAGTTCACCTTTTACGGCACCAATCTTCCCCGGCGGATGCTCCGTCTGGCGGAAATCGATTTCGGCGTGTCGAAGCACTTCAACCGGGACAGCATCAAGTCGGCGCGGATCAAATACGGCATGACCCCGGACTCCTCCGCGTTCCCGGCGAAGGAGATTGTATTTACGTTCGACAATTCGGACGGGGATTTCAACGTTTTAAATCCCATCGGCGTATATCAATACTGGCGGAACGGGCAGGTGTTGACGGCGCGGATCAAGGTGGGGGACGAGATCGTTCCCATGGGCATGTTCTACGTGACCAAGGCGGAGATCGGGGAAAACCGGCTCCTTGCGAAGGTAACGGCACACGATCCGTGCTATCAGCTTGCCAATCAGAAATTTTACCCGATGGAGCTGGCGGCGGCGGAGGCGGTACGGCTGGATGAGGCGGTGCCGCGGGCGCTGATCGGGTCCGATCTGGCGGTGGACTACGGCGGGCTGGGCGCGGAGCCGGTATCCGTGGCGGTCCGGGACACCCACGACAAGCGGGCGATTCTGCGGTATCTGGCACAGGCGGTCCGGGCGGCGGTGTGGATTGACCGGGACAACGTTTTACGGTTCCGGCGGATTTCCACGGCGGAGGAGGAGGACGGGTCCATCACGGCGGACGAGCTGTACAACTGGTCCGGGGTATCCATCGCGGAGGAATTTACCGGCGTGACGCTGACGGTGGCCCGGGAGCTGCAGAAGGACGCGGACGGCAACGATGTGACGGAGACGTACCGGTCCGGGGTATCCGATGAAGAAGGGACCCACACGGCGACCTATGAAAACCCCTGCGTCGCGGCGGCGAGCGGTCAGGCCGTGGCGGACTGGCTCCTCGAGACGGCGAACCGGCGGAAGAAGTACGCGGTCAAGAACCGGTGCGATCCGGCGGTGGAAATCGGGGACACGTTGGTCATTGCGGACGCATTCCACAACGACGACCGGGCCGTGGTGACGGGTTTGGACATTGAGTTTGACGGCGGGCTGGTCTGCGTGACGGAGGCTGACCGGGAATTCTGAGGAAATCGCCGCGAATTTTGACGGCGCAAAAATCGCCGGGAATTCTGAGAGGAGGCGCATTATGCGGTGAGATCGCCGGGAATCCCGACGCTGCAAAAGAGTGGGAGGGGGACGAGATGATAAACAGGATGACGGGCTTATGCTTGACTTGATTTATGACCGGACGGCGGAGGACGTTGCGGCTGGGACGGACAAGGGGTACTACC
Source organism: uncultured Ruminococcus sp. (assembly GCA_902778205.1). Taxonomy (GTDB): domain Bacteria; phylum Bacillota; class Clostridia; order Oscillospirales; family CAG-272; genus UMGS1696. Next base: position 2,316 of record CACYWX010000210.1, read on the forward strand.
GCCACACGGACCTCAACCGGGTGCAGGCGGCGGTCCTGTATGTCCGGGAGCGGTACCGGGCCGCCGGGTATGACGCGGTGCCCTATCCGTCCTTCCGGACATGGGCTGAGAACGACGTGCCGCGGTTTTCGCAGATGGACGCTTACCTGCGGGCGGTGCGGTCCCTGGACGGGCTGATCCCGATTCCCGGAAAGCCTGCGGTACCGGAGTCCCCGAACCGGCTGGACTGGCGCGGGGCCAATGCCATTGAGAAGTTCCTGACCATGATGGACGATTCCATGGACCGGATTTCCGGCGCGTGGTTCTACTGTGACGAAGTTTTTTCCGATGAGGTGGACGCATGAAAGACAGAATTCCCACGAAACCCGGGCGGGTACAGCTGGTACCCTCCCCGGACGACGACGATCTTTTCATTCTGAGCCGGGCCGACGAGCCCACGCAGGCCGGGACGCCGCTGAACAAGGCCTCCCTGCTGTCCGACTCCGTAGCGGCGGACTTTGATCTGACCGGCGACGCGGCCACGGTCAACAATGCCCTCGGGCTGACGGTCCGGGAATTTACCCGGGTGCGGACCGGTCCGGCGGCTCCCGGATCGGATACGGCGGCAAAGCGCGGGGACCTTTACGTGCAGGACGACGGCGGGGCTCGGCACGTGTACGTGTGCAACGCCGTGGGGGAGCGGGAGACCGATCTGGGCGCGGTCTGGGAGCGGGGGTCCGTGGACGGCAACGGGGTCAACGCGGCCTCAACCTCCCGCATCCGGTGCGATGTGATCCGGATTCCCGCCGGGACGAAGTTCGTCATCGCGTCCGGCTTCCGGCTGACGTTCCGCTTCTTCAATGAGGCGCGGGAGTATCAGTCCTCCGTGACCAACCGGACCGGGACGTACACCGTGGACGCGGAATCCTGGGCGCGGCTTCTGATTTTACGGGTGACGGAGGACACGTCGGAGGTGGCGGACATTGACGAATTCGCCGCGGCTGTGACCACCTTCATCAACGGCACCCACTGGACCGCTCTGTCTGAGGCCCGGGAGGTGCGGAAGACGGCGGTCTTCACGGCGTCGGATTATTGGACGGTCCCCGGGGATCTGCGCGGCACAATCACGGTGATGTGCTTCGGCGGCGGGTCCGGCGGTGCGCTTCCGCTTGATCCCACGGCTCCGGACTACACCGGCTACGGCGGATGCGGCGGCCACATGGCCACATGGACCGGGGTTCCGGACGCGAACCGGTACGAAATCACCATCGGGCGCGGCGGCTGGCCCGGCTCGTCCGGCGGGGACACGTCATTCGGCTCCCTGTGTACGGCGGCGGGCGGCTCTGCGCGGTCCGGCGGGTCCGGAGGCGGCGGCGGGAACCAGACCGGGGCTGTGGCCGCGGAGAAATCCGGCGGGTCTGGGGCTTACGGCGGGGGCGGCGGCTCCTATACCGGCGTCGGCGGTTCCGGCGGTACCTACGGCGGGGGAGGCGGAGGCGGTTCCGGATCCTCCGGCGGAACGGGACGCGGCGGGACCTATGCCGGGGGAACGGGCTCTGCTTCTTATGGCGGCGGCGGCGGAGGCTGGAAAGCGGCTGGCAAGGCGGCTTCATCCTCCACCGGCGGAGCGGGAGGCGCGGGTCAGAATACGCTGGGCTTCGGGCTCCCGTTTGAGGGCAACGGCGCGGCCGGGACGGTATCCGGCGGCGGGGGCGGCTACGGAGGACCGGGCGGAAACGGACTCAAAACCGGCTCCCTGTCCACGGGCGGGGGAGGCGGCGGTTACGGTGCGTCCGGCGGCGCGGCTGGGTCTGCATCCGGCGGAGGAGGCGGCGGCTACGGCGGACGGGGCGGCGACGGGTACGAGAATTCCGGCGGCGGCGGGGGAGGCTACGGTCTTTCCGGCGCGGGCGGTACCTGTTCGGGCTGGTCCGGCACCGGCACCCCTCCGGACGGCGCGGGCGGCATTGCGGCGGGCGGCGCTCCCGGGTGCCGCGGCGGTGACGGGGTTGTGGTGATTTATTATACCGGGATCGAGGTGGTATGATGAAGGTCTTTCTGGTGCGGGGAAATTCCTGCGCGGAGGACGTGACGGAGGTTCTGCTCCGGGCGCTGGGTCCCGGCGGTTTGTCCCGGATCCTGTCCGGGGAGGGAGATCTGCTGGCGGCGGCTCCGGACCGGGTCTTTCCCGGATGGGGCTTCGATCCGGCGGCTGTGGGGGACGCGCGCTTTCTCAGGCCGGTTCCGCCCGCCGGATGGAGAATGGACGGGGAGACCGGGACGCTGTACCGCGCCGGGGACGGAATATCGGATCGGACGGATACAAAGGACGGGGGAGGAGTTTGATGCACACTTTGAAAAACGCGGTCTGCGCGGGGTGCGGCGTGGTTCTGTCGGCGCTTGCGCAGCTGTTCGGAGGCTGGGACGCGGCTCTGGCGGCTTTGCTGGTCTTTATGGCGGCGGACTACATCACGGGGGTGACGGCGGCGGCTGTCTTCCACCGGTCGAAAAAGACGGAGGACGGGACGCTGGAATCCCGGGCGGGCTGGAAGGGACTGGTGCGGAAGGGCGTGACCCTGGCGGTGGTGCTGGCGGCGGCGCGGCTGGATGCGGTGGTGGGATCGGACTTCATCCGGGACGCGGCGGTCATCGGATTCACGGCCAACGAAGGGCTGTCGATTCTGGAGAACGCCGGGCTCATGGGCGTTCCGATCCCGCGGGCCGTGGTCTCCGCCCTTCACGTGCTCCGGGACCGGGCGGACATGGCCGGAGAGGAGACGAAATCCGCCGGACGGGAGGGGAACGATGGCACGGATGCCCTTTGAGAGCGGGTTCCGGATCGCGTCCCCCTTCGGGCTGAGGACGGATCCCGTCACGGGGCAGGCCAACGTCTGGCACGGCGGCGTCGATCTGGTGGGAGAGGACCGGGCGGTTCTGGCGGCGGAGGGAGGCGTGGTCCTGCGCTCCCGGATGGCCTCCGACGACGGCTCCGGGGACCGGACCTGGGAATGGGGGAACTATGTTTCGGTGCTGGGGGACGACGGATATGTGATCTACTACTGTCATCTGGCGGAACGCATGGTGGAAGCGGGGGAGCGGGTGGAGGCGGGGCAGCGGCTGGGGACGGAGGGCTCCACCGGGCGGTCCACGGGTCCCCATCTCCACTTCGAGGTACGGCGGAACGGCATACAGGAGGATCCCTGCGCGTATCTGGGGATCCCGGGGGAGGCCGGGTTCGTCTGGTCGCCTCCGGGGGATGATCCGGATGACGGTTGTCCGTGGACGGATCAGGCGTCCCCCTGGGCGAGGGAGGCGGTGGATCGGGCGGTACGGCTGGGGATCCTCCGGGGCCGCGGCGGGGACGACTATGCGCTGAAGGATTTCGTCACGCGGGAGGAGCTTTGTGTGATGCTGGACCGGATGGGGATGATGGGGGAAGGGATACTGTAAGTCAGCAAAACAAACACTGCCTCTTAACGAAAAGCAGAAGGATCTGTCTATTCTCAACCTCTTTGAAAGAGAGGGCCGGGGAGGGGACTGTTGCATTAGCTCCTGAAAATGGAGAAATGCGACAGCCTTTTTGTGATTCAACCGGTTTTGTCCTTCTTTTTCTCCTTTATCGAGGAGAAAAAGAAGCAAAAAGAGGAACTCTTTTGACGTCCTGGGTGTTCCGACCTCTGCGGAGGTCGGC
>CACYWX010000211.1 GCA_902778205.1 uncultured Ruminococcus sp.
ATATATTCCGGGATGATGGCCGCCAGGACCTCCTCCGCGCTGGACTCGTACTCCACGGCTCCGAAGGCGCCGGGCTTTCCCTTTTCTTCCTCCTCGCCCGGGTCGTGGCGGTTTTCCGCCAGCACCTCCAGAGGCAGGAGGTAGGTGATGTCCGGCTTCTGGGACAGCATGGATACGAACCGGGTGGAGATGAGGTTCACCGCCCCGATCTCGCACCGGTCGTACAGATCCTTCGCCATATAGGCGATCTTCGCCGAATCCGACGCCGTGAAATGCTCCACGGAGGCGAATTCCGTGCTGACCACCCTCGCCGTGCCCCGGGATCCGTAATAGTCAACCGCCCGCTTGCCCACGGGGATCAGAAGGTCCGTCGGCCGGATCATGGTCATGGCGGAGCGGAAGATGTTGTTGTTGTACCCGCCGGCCAGTCCGCGGTCGCCCGCGATGACGATAAAGAGCGTCGGGAGCTCCCGGGCCCGCTGTCTGGCATAGATGCTCTTCTCCGCGGAGAGATCCGCGAAGGCGTCCAGCATCACATTCCGGTAGAACCGGGATTTCTCCATGCGAGCCGTGGCCTTCCGGATCTTGGAGGACGCCACCAGCTCCATGGCCTTGGTGATGTGCCGGGTGGAATCCACGGAGCGGATCCGCGCCCGTATTGCCTTAGAATTGCCCGGCATGGTTTAATTCTCCCCGTCTTCCACGACGCCGTAGACCTCGGTACGGAACTTCTTCGTGAACCGCTTCACCGCGGCGTCCAGCGCTTCCCTGTCCTCGTCCGGCAGCTGGCCGGTGGAGGCGATGCGCTTCATGAGCTCGTCCGCGTTGTCGGAGAGGAAGACGTACAGCTCCTCCTCGTACCGGCGCACGTGCTCGATCTGCACGTCGTTCAGGTACCCGTTCACCACCGCGTAGATGATGCCGATCTGATAGGCAACCGGCACGGGCTTGTTCTTGTCCTGCTTCAGCACCTCCACGATGCGGCGTCCCAGGGCCAGTCTCGCCTTGGTGTCCGCGTCCAGGTCGGAGCCGAACTGGGCGAAGGCCTCCAGCTCCCGGAACTGGGAATAGAGCAGTCTCAGGGAGGAGGCGGTCTTCTTCATGGCCTTGATCTGCGCGGAGCCGCCCACGCGGGACACGGAAATGCCGGGGTTCACAGCCGGAATGACACCGGAGTGGAACAGCTCGGTTTCCAGAAAGATCTGGCCGTCGGTGATGGAGATGACGTTGGTGGGGATGTAGGCCGAGACGTCGCCCGCCTGGGTCTCGATGATGGGCAGGGCCGTGATGGAGCCGCCGCCGTATTCGGGAGCCAGCCGCGCCGCCCGCTCCAGCAGTCTGGAATGCAGGTAGAACACGTCGCCGGGGTACGCCTCTCGTCCCGGAGGACGGCGGATCAGCAGGGACAGGGCCCGGTACGCCACCGCGTGCTTCGACAAATCGTCGTACACGATCAGCACGTCCTTCCCCTGGGCCATGAAGTACTCTGCGATGGCGCATCCGGAATAGGGGGCGATGTACTGCAGGGGAGCCGCCTCGGAGGCCGTCGCCGCCACGATGACGGTGTACCGGTCCGCTCCGTTTTTCCGGAGGGTCTCCGCCACGTTGGCCACGGTGGCGTTCTTCTGTCCGATGGCCACGTAGACGCAGATCACCCCGGTGTCCTTCTGATTCAGGATGGTGTCCAGGGCGATGGTGGTCTTGCCGGTCTGCCGGTCTCCCACGATGAGCTCGCGCTGTCCGCGTCCGATGGGGATCATGGAGTCGATGGCCTTGATGCCGGTCTGCAGGGGCACGGACACGGATTTGCGCTTGATGATGCCGGGCGCCTCGGACTCGATGGGTCTCGTCTCGGTGCATCCGGTGGGTCCCTTGCCGTCGATGGGCTGGCCCAGGGCGTTGACGATGCGCCCCACCATGCCGTTCCCCACGGGGACGGACACGACGCTTCCGGTGCGGTAGACCTTGGTGCCCTCCCGGATATGCTCGCTGTCGTCCAGCATAACGACGGCGACGGTCTGCTCCTCCAGGTTCATGGCCATGCCGTACTCGCCGCCCTCAAACCGCACCAGCTCGTTGGCCATGCAGTTGTCGAGGCCGAAGGCGCGCACGATGCCGTCCCCCGCGGTGATGACCGTGCCGGTTTCCGCTTCCGAAGCCTTGTTTTCGTAGTCCCGGATCTGTTTTTTGATGATGCTGCTGATCTCTTCAGGACGGATGTCCAGTCGAAGTGCCATAGCGTTTTCTCCGATAGGTGTTTGTTGGGCCGGACCGTCTCCCGGTGGGGCGGCGGAGCGGGCGTGATTCGTTATACCTGAGCGCCGGACAGCTTCTCCGCGATGTCCGTCAGACGGCGGCGGATCGTATCGTCCAGCTGGCGGTTGTCATAGAACAGGCGCATGCCCCCCAGAAGGGCGGGATTGACGGCGTACTCCACCTCCACCCTTTGGCCGGTCCTGGCGCTGAGCCGCTCCTCGAGCCGCTCCCGCTGTTCCGGCGTCAGAGCGGACGCGCTTTCCGCCCGGACCTGCAGGACGTTGTTGGCTTCGCGCCACAGTCTGCCGTATTCCCGGAAGCACCCGGGGATCTCGGCGGCCAGTCCGCGCTCCGTCATGAGGCGGATGAAATTCAGAAGGTAGGGATGCACCCTGCCCCCGAACGCCTCCTCCACCATGCGGAGCCGGTCCGCCTTCGGTACGGCGGGATCGGACAGCAGGCGGCGGTAGTCCCGGGTGATGAGGGGGGTGAGCGTCTTCGTTTCAGCAAGGATGCGCTCTCCGGCCCCGTCCTCCTCGGCCAGCGCGTACAGTCCGGCCGCGTATTCCCTGACGATGTCGTTCATGCTTGCCTCGCTCTCACAGCTTGTCGATGAAGGAGTCGATCAGCTGGCGGTGGTCGTCCCCGTTGAGCTCGCGGCCCACCACGCTCTCCGCGATCTGCACGGAGATGCCGGCGACCTCGTTTTTCAGCTCGTCCATGGCCTTCTTCTTCGCCTGCTCGATCTCCTCCTCCGCCTGCTTCACGGTTTCCGCGGCGCGGCGATGAGCGTCGGCCAGGATCTCGTCGGACTGACGGTCGGCCCGCTGGGACGCGGAACGGACGATGCCCTCCGCTTCCTCCACGGCTCCTGCCAGCTTCTGACTGTACAGCGCCTTGTCCTCCTCCGCCCGGGCGCGGGAATCCTCCGCCTCCCGGTACAGCTGATCCACCTGTCCCTGCCGCTCGGCCAGCATCTTTTGAACGGGCTTGAACAGGAACTTCTTCAGGATGAGGGTCAGAATCAGCAGGTTGAGGATGGACGCAACGATGTGCCAGACATCCAGCGATATGAGTTCAAGATATTCTCCGGACATGATGATTCTTTCTCCGAGTCTGCCTTTTCGGGCGAAATCCGGCTCTTACAGTCTTCTGATAAAGAGGGACGGCGCCAGGAGCATCAGAAGAAGGCCGGTGACGAAGCCGTAGATACCGGTGGTTTCCGCGATGGCGCAGCCCATGATCATGGTGGAGGTGACCTGCCCTCTGCATTCGGGCTGGCGGCCGATGGCCTCGCAGGCCTTGCCGACCGCGTAGCCTTCGCCGATACCGGGGCCGATGCCCGCGATCAGGGCGAGACCCGCGCCGACGGCACATCCGGCCATGATGGTAGCCTTTGCGTTGAGCATGGCAGCGGTTTCAGAGACGGTAGTGGGATCCATGGTGATTCTCCTTTACGGTTTAGGGATGATGATCGTTGATGTTATTCAGACTTCGCCGCGCTGCCGATATAGAGCATGGTCAGCATGGCGAAGATGAAGGCCTGCATGCAGGAGCTGAAGACGTCAAAGTAAATGGACAGAACGGCCGGGACGCCGACCTGCAGGAAGGGGATCTTCCCGAGAAGTCCGGGTAGCCACCCCAGAAGCAGGGTGGACAGGGAGGCCAGCGCGGCGTACACCAGCGTCGAGATGACCACGCCGGACACCACGTTGCCGAAGTGACGGAAGGTCATGGAAATGGGCGTGCCCAATTCGGACAGGATGTTGAAAGGTGTGAAGATCTTGATGGGCTCGGTATATCCCTTGAGATAGCCGAGGAAGCCGTTGGTCTTGATTTTGTAGAAGGTGATCAGGGAGAACACCAGGATGGACCAGCCGGCGATGGTGTTCAGGTCCGCGGTGGGAGGATACATGCCGAGCAGAGCCGTCAGAGAGGAGAAGGCGGAGAGGCCCAGGATGGCGCAGACGAAGGGAGCCCAGGGCAGGAATTCCTCCCCCATGTTCTCCTTCACCAGCTTCGTCACCTGCTCCACGATCCACTCGGCCACCACCTGCCGCTTCGATCCGCCCCGGGAGGACATGCCCCGGGTGAGGATGAGGCACAGGATGAAAATGCCGAGGATCACGATCCAGGAGTTGACCTGGGTTTCCGTGATCCGGATGCCTCCGAACACCGGTATGGTGAAGAGGATCTTCGCCCCGGTGATATTGATACTGTCCATATTGAACGCCTTTACTGCTTAGTGTTTTTATCGTCCGATCCGGACGTTCTGCCGCTTTCCTCACCGGGGACGGGACCCTTCGAGAACCGGCCGACGAATTTCTCGAACTCGTCCTCCGCTTCCTCCCCGGCCTCTTTCTCCTCCGGATAAGGCTCGGAGCCCTCCGGCGCGGGATCCCTGCGGTGGAGATACCAGGTCAGCGTGCCCCGGACCGCGATGACGATGCGGGGATAAAACGCCGCCGCCACCACGGGGAGCCAGTGGATGCGTTCCGAACGGGTCCACACCCAGACGCACACCCCCATGACGGCCAGCATGACCACGGTCCTCACGGTACGGGACACCAGCATTACGCGCTTGGCCGAAGTCTCGTCCCCGCTGTCCAGGGCGCGGGTCACCCCCACGGAGAGGAAATAAAAATTCCCCACCGCCATGACGTATCCGATCAGCAGCCCGTATACGGCCGCCGCGTTCATTTTGCCGAGGACGAGGAAACCCACAGCCATGACGAGGGACAGGATCAGACAGTCCCTGGCCATTTTCAAAAGCTCTTTCCTGACCTCCGGATCCAGATTCATTCTGTTTTCCACCTCCGGACGAAAAACCGGAATCGCACGGAATCCCGGAACCGCGCGGAATCAATAAATATTATAGCACACTTCCCTCCGCATTGCAAGGCGGGAGCGGAAATTTAACCGGATGCGCACATTTTTGGAGCAGATTCACAAGTCCGCCCGCACGGTCATGATACCACGCTCCCGCCGTGCCGTCAACGGACAATCCGATTTATGTGTATAAAAAATGACGACCTCCAAAAAGCCGGACCGGGCTCTGCACCCGATCCGGCTTTGTATTGGCTTGGTTCGATCTCTTTCTCAGGGACTTGCGGATTTACTCCGCCTCGTACCCGTCGACCGCTTCGTCGTAGTCGTAAGCGCTCAGGTCACCCCAGAACGCCGCCGTCTCGTCGTTGAAGTCGGCCGTCAGCTCGAAGGCTTCGGAGGCTTCCTCGATTCCGGCAAATCCGATGAAGGAGCTCTCCATCGGCAGGACGGGAAGGTCCGCCTCGTTCAGCTCGCCGTGATCCCAAAGCACCTCCTCCTCCGCCGTCAGATCCAGCACCGGGAAGTCAAATCCGTAGTCCGGGATTCTGGCGACGAGAGCCGCGATCTTGCTGGGACCGCTTCCGACCACCAGGACCGCGTTGTACGACAGGAGGGTCTTTCCGGCCGCGTCCTTGATCCTGCACCGGTACACGTAGCCGTTGTGCCGCGCCTGCGCCGTCAGGGTGTACTCCGCTGTCTTTCCGGATGCCGCCGCCACGTTGGCCCACGCGGATGCGTCAGGCTTCAGGTACTGCCACTGGTAGGTGTAAGGAGCCATGCCTCCGGTGACTTCCACGCTGAACCGGGCCGTGCCGCCGACGGATACGGTCTGCATCACGGGCTGGGACACGATGGAAAGCTCTTCCTTCGCTCCAACCGTCAGGAGAACCGT
>CACYWX010000212.1 GCA_902778205.1 uncultured Ruminococcus sp.
CTCCCTCTTTTCGATGGTGAAGGTGATGTTCAGGTCGTCCTCCACGGTCTTGTTGCGGTTGAACACGGCGTCGTCCAGCGCTTCTCCCGTCAGCCCCTCCTCGCCGATGTTGGTGTAGGCGAAGTTGGAGATGTTGTTGAGCACGCGGACCTCGTACCCGTCGTAGTCGGCCTCCGGCATGGGAAGCTCCGTCTCGGGCGGATCAGTCTCCGGCGTCTGAACCTCGGCGGAATTCTGGGCCGGGGACGTCTCCTCGTCCGCGTTGGCTTCGCTCTCGCCGCATCCCGCGAAGGACGGCAGAAGCAGAAGCAGGGCGAGGAGGAGGGAAATCGTTTTCTTCATGATGTTGGTCCCTTTCCTGCGTGATTCCGGATGGTCTGTTCCGATTCAGATTATAGCACGGCTCCGGACCCGGTGTCAAGCGGAAAGAGCGCGATCCGGCCCGGAAAGAGAGCAAAAAAGCGGTTTCCCCTTGCAATCCCCGCCCGGTTGATGTACAATACATCTGGACGTCGGAACGCGCTTCCCCGTCAACCACACAGGAGGACCACCATCATGACCTGCAGAGACATCAACATCCGCGATCCCTTCGTTCTGGTACGGGACGGGGTTTACTACATGTACGGCACCCGGGCTGCGAATTTCGGCCGAAACACCGGCGGCTTCGACGTCTACACCTCGACCGATCTCGAGACCTGGAGCGATCCCGTCCCCGTCTTCGACTCCGTGAAATATGGCATGAACCGGGGCGTCAACTGGGCTCCAGAGGTCCACGAATACGGCGGCGCGTACTATATGTTCGCCACCTTCACCCGGGAGGACGGCCTCCACGCCACCTACGTCCTCCGGGCCGACAGTCCCACGGGTCCCTTTGTTCCCCACGGAGAGCGGGAGCTGACCCCGGCTGGCTGGGAGTGCCTGGACGGGACGCTGTACGTGAGTCCCGAGGGCAAGCCGTCGCTGGTCTTCTGCCACGAACACACCCAGATCTCGGACGGCACGATCTGCACAGTGGAGCTGAGCCGGGACCTGAAGCGCGCGGTGAGCGAACCCGTTCTGCTGTTCAGGGCGTCCGAATCCGGTGTTGCGGAGGCGATCCCCTTCGGCGGAGGCATGAACTATGTGACGGACGGACCCTTCATGCTCCGGTCCCGCACGGGCGTGCTCTTCATGATCTGGTCCTCCTTCATCGGCGGCCGCTATGTGGAGCTGGCGGTGCGGTTCGCGGACGGAAAGCTGGGAACGGACTTCGAGCATCTGGAGCCCCTCTACACGGAGGACGGCGGCCACGGCATGATCTTCCGGAACGGGGACCGGGTCTGGCTCACCTTCCACTCCCCCAACGCCTCCGGCAAAGAGCATCCCTGCTTCCTCGAGCTGGAGGACCTGGGAGAGAGGCTGAGAGTGAAGAAATAAGCTCCCGAACAGTACAAAAAAACGGAGAGGCGGGAACCGGATGCCGTGAAGCAATCCGGTATTCCCCTCTCCGTATTCGTTATTCGGCCCGTTGTCCCGTACCGCCGGGAGACGGGCTTTTTTCGTTTTTCCCCTACCTTATGCCATAAGCTCCCGCAGGAGGGTCCCGCAGTCGCCGTCCAGACAGATCGAACGCGCCTGGAGTTCCTCCGGACAGACCGCCTCGCCGTAGTTGAGACAGGCGAATATCGCGTCCGGATTCTCCGCCGTCATGGCCCAGAAGGGGTATTTGACGATCATCGGGGTGTTGGCTCCCACGCCCAGCTCCAGATACAGGACGCGCCCGCGCTCATGGGCCTTCAGAAACGCCGCGTACCTCTCCGCCGCCTCGTGCCATCCCTCGTCCTCCACGAAGGTCTCGTCCGCGCGCAGATTCATGGACACCGGACCTCCGTCGTCGGGACACACCGGGATCAGGGATTCCGGAAGCCGCATGGACAGAAGCCGGTCCTTCGGCACCTGAAAGATCCCGTTTTCATCGGGGATGAACCGCTCAGCCGCCATGGCCTCCCGGACCCACGCCTCGTTGTCGTAGGTCCTTTTGATCCTGCCGTCCGCGTGCTGGAACAGGCCGTAGTCCCCCTGGGTATAGAAGAGCCTGGATTTGTCAAAGCCCGCCCGCCGGAACTGATGGTCCACGTTGGTGGTGATGACGAAATGATCCCGGTCCTTCAGCAGTGTGAGCAGATCCTCGTAGACCGGCTTCGGTGCGGGAACGTACCGGTTGAAATAGATGTGCCTGGCCCACCATGCCCACCGGGTCCCGGCGTCCGGAAAGGGATAGAACCCGCCGGAATACATATCCCGGATGCCGAAGCGGTCCCGGAAGTCGAAGAAATACCGGTCGAACCGCTCCCCGGAGTAGGTGAAGCCCGCGGACGTGGAAAGCCCCGCTCCCGCGCCGACCACCACGGCCTCCGCGTCCCGGAGGGCGTCCCTCAGACGGCACAGATTCTCCTCCCTGCCGCCCGTGTCGTCCGTCAGCTCACAGCGCAAGGCGCGCACGTAGGCCATGCCCTTCCGCAGAGACGCGGTGTAATCGTATTCAGGCTCGCGCCGCTTGAAAAATCCGTTCATAAATCTCCCTGTCCCTGTCGGTAAATACGTTGAAAATCACGCGGTCCACGGCTCCCCCGTGTTCGTCCAGCCACTGCTCCACGGTCCGAACCGCGATCCCGGCGGCGCGGTCCGGCGGAAAACGGAAAACCCCCGTGGAGATGCAGCAGAAGGCCACGGAGCGCAGTCCGTTTTCCCGGCACAGCTCCAGCACGTTGGAATAGCAGTCCGCCAGATCCCGCTCCAGCGCCGGGGTCAGCCGCCCGGAGACGATGGGTCCCACCACATGGATCACCTTCTTCGCCGGGAGGCAGTATCCGTCCGTCAGCATGGGCACGGCGGTGGGCTGCTCATAGTCCGGACCGTATTCCTCCCGGAGCCGGTTCATCTTACGCCCGCATTCCGCTCTCAGCTGAATTCCGGCGAAGGTGTGGATGCAGTTGTCGATGCAGGTGTGCATGGGTACGAAGCATCCCAGCATCTGCGAATTGGCGGCGTTGACCACGGCGTCCGCGGCAAGACGGGTGATGTCCCCCTGCCAGAGGGAGACCGCGCCGCGGACCACCGGGATGTCCTCCGGCTTGACGATCCCCTTTTCCTCCGCCCGGGCCCGGAGGTATTCGTCCTGGATCCGGAGGGTCTCCGCGTCCATGGTCCGGGGCATCCGGACGTTCATCAGGGACCGCAGGAGCCGCCGCTTTCCCTCCGCATCCCGCGGAACCGCCAGATGCCCGTATTCCGCGGAGTCCGCGATAAAGGCCCGCGTCAGATAATCCAGTCTCTCGTCCTGTGTCATAGGCTCCTCTCCGGTGCGGCTCATTCGCCCAGAAGTGCCTGGGTCAGCTTGTCCAGCAGCTTGTTCAGCACCTTCTCGTTGGCCTTCATGGTGGAGGCCCAGTCGGTATTCTTCTGAACGATGGCGTTGCGGAACAGCGAGTAGGTCAGGCTGTTCAGATTGTCGTTGAACACGCGGCCGAAGTCGAAGGAAACGGTCTGCCGGATCAGGTCGTACATCAGCGAGGACTGGGTGTCCTGGGCGTATTTCACCTTATAGGCGTTCTCAAACAGCACCGGGGATACGGTCCGGTAGCTCTCGGACGCCATGGCCTCCATCACAGCCGCGGACATGGAAGGCGTCCTCGCGTCGATCGGAATCCCGTACAGGGTATACGGGAAGGACATGATCGTCACATAGTCCGCCTGCTCCTCGTCATACTTCGGGAACGGCACGATGCCGTAGGTGAAGGGCGCGTCCCGGAGGTAGTTCACGGCGTAGGTCAGCTCGTGGCCGGTGAACAGCGCGCGGCCTTCCTTGAACACCCCGTAGGAAGGCTCGATCTGCTCCGCGCCGTTGCCCACCAGGCAGTCCTGCTCGCTGACAAAGGCCACCACCTTTTCCACCACGCTGTGGGCCTTCTCTCCGCTGAACAGAGGGGACAGGTGCGGAATGTCGTCCTCGTCCTTGTCCGTGGTGCAGAGGCCGCAGGAGAAGAAGAAGGAGTCCACGAAAATGGAATAGGTGATGTAGCCGAACTGGTCGTCGAAGTCCTTCTCGCCGTTGCCGTTGAGATCCAGATACACGCCGGAGGTCATCTCCTTCATCTTGTCCAGCGTCCAGAGACCGCCCTGAACCAGATCGTAGGGGCTTTCCAGATCGTACTTTGCCAGTAGCTCCTGATTGAAGTAGAGGCCGTACAGGTAGTAGATCATGTAGGTGGAGATGTCGCCGGAGCCTAAATACAGCTTGCCGCCGCAGGTCGCCTCGTCCAAGAGCTTCGCCGGCCACCAGGGCTTTGTGAAATTGAGGTATTCCATGTCGTTCAGCGGGAGGCACATGCCCTGAGCCGCCAGGGACGCACCGCACATGGAGTAGCCGCCGAAGATGTCGTAGGCTCCGTCCCCCGCCGTGATGCTGGCGGACAGGGCTTTGACCCACTGGGCCCGCTCCGCGTTGGCGCCGGGCTCGAGATGATAGTCCAGAGTAATGTTCAGCCTCTCCTCCACCGCCATGTTGCGGGCGAAGATGGCGTCGTTGACGATCTCTCCGTTCTGCTCCTCCACGTAGAACTCCACAAGGGAAGGCCCGGACCAGCCGAAGGTCGTCACGGTGGAACCGTCAAAGGTCAGCCCGTCCGGCAGATCATCCGGCACATACTGGGTTTCGGGCTCCGTTTCGGCGGGAGCATCCGGGGCGTTCTCGGCGGCCGTGTTCACGGGATCGGCGCCGGCTTCCGGTTCGGAGGCCGTTTCGCTGCACCCCGCGAAGGAGGCGAGAACCATCGTCAGGGCCAGACAGACGGACAGGAAGCTTGTAATCCTTTTTTTCTTCATGATCGTACTCCTTTTCATGCTGAAAAATCCGGGTTGACTGAGCGTCGGGTACTGCATAAGCGGCCCGGGGGTATTATAGCATAAATATGCACGTTTTGCAAGAAGGAGGACACGGAAGGCGGGACATGAATTCATCTTTTCCGACTTGACAGAGCAGAGGGCTTCGTTTATAATAAGGAATGATACTACATTTTTCACAGATCCGGGAGCGATATGAACCATACGCAGCAGATACTGAAGGAAGTCAAAAAGGCCGTTTCCGGCAAGGATCAGGCGCTGGTCTGGATCCTCATGACCATTCTGGCGGGCGGGCACGTGCTGCTGGAGGACATGCCGGGCGTCGGCAAAACCACGGCGGCCCTGGCCTTTTCCCGTGCGCTGGGCCTGAGCTACGGGCGGGTGCAGTTCACGCCGGACGTTCTGCCCTCGGACGTCACCGGCTACTCCGTCTACCAGAAGGAGACCGGGCGGATGATCTACCAGCCCGGAGCGGTGCTCTGCAATTTCTTCCTGGCGGACGAGCTGAACCGCGCCACCTCCCGGACCCAGTCCGCCCTGCTGGAGGCCATGGAGGAGGGACAGGTCACGGTGGACGGCAGCACCTACCGGCTTCCCGAGCCCTTTTTCGTCATGGCCACCCAGAATCCCACGGGCGCGGCAGGCACTCAGCTTCTGCCGGACTCCCAGATGGACCGCTTCACGGTGCGCCTCTCCCTGGGCTATCCGGATCCCGCGGCGGAGCTGGAGATGGTGAAGAGCCGGCTCTCGTGCAATCCCCTGGATACCGTCCGGCCCGCGGTGAGCGCGGAGGGGCTCATGGAGATGCGGCGGGAGGTCATGTCCATTTATATCAAGGACGAAATCCTCGAATACATCATCGCACTGGTGAACGCCACCCGGGAGCACGGTCTGATCCTGCGGGGCGCGTCTCCCCGGGCGACCCTTTCCCTGACGGCCATGGCCCGGGCGGCGGCCTATATGCGGGGACGTGATTTCGTGATCCCCCAGGACGCGGCCTCCGTCTACGCCCGCACCGTGGAGCACCGCCTGCTTCTCGCTCCCGAGGCCGGTACCCCGGATCTGGGCGCCGCCGGAATTCTGCGTCAGATCC
>CACYWX010000213.1 GCA_902778205.1 uncultured Ruminococcus sp.
CCCGTATTTCCTCCGGCTCACGGTAGGCGTTGTTCAGCTCCGCGGTGAGGCGCAGCGCCTCCTGAGAGAGACCGTGCATAAACAAATGCGCCTCGGAACCGCCGCTGACTTACTCGCCGCTGTCCATGATCGCCAAAAAATCTTTCAGATCCATCGCGATGTCTCCGTTGCTTTCCTTCTCCGTTTCGGTTCGTTCCCTGCTTTCGGGGAGCGACTCGCCGAGGGCCCGGGCTTTCGCCAAAGCGTCCGTCGCTTTGATCTCCCCTTTTTCCTTTACGCCCCGGACGAGGACGCGGCCGTCCTTCCGGTGGGTGATGGTGATATTCTGACAGGTAAGCATGAAAAAACCTCCCTTTCTGCAAAACCCGGACTGTTTCACGTGAAACGCGGAACTCCGGGGACAGACGGGAGGAAACGGCGCAAAAAAAGAGGAATGCTGCCTCCCGTCTGCGCACAAACAACACCGGCATGAAGAGCCGGTTCGGATCGTTCTGCGCATCGAGAGTTATTTCCTCATGTTTCCACTTCTTTCATTCGGGATGAACTCAGTATAGCACGCCCGCGGCCGTCTGTCAAGGGAAAGAATCCGTGGAATTTCGGAAAGTTCCCTGAAATTCACAATTCCCTCTTTCATTCGCCGGGAAAATGTATTATAATATAAAGTGGACTGTTGTGTGTGCGGCGGAAGGAGATCCGGCGGTGGCTGAGAAAAAGAGAATTTCCGTGCGGATCGCGGGCCGGTTCCTGACGGTGGTGACGGACGAGGATCCCGCCTCCGTGCGCCGGATCGAGCATACGCTGAACGAGCGGGTGGAGGAGATGGGGAAAGCGTCTCCCCGCATGACCACAAGGGACGGAAAGATCGACGCGGTCATCCTCTGCGCCTTCGAGGCCTTGGACCGGGAAAGAACCGCGGAAAGCCGCATCGCAGAAGCGGAGCGGAGAGCGGCCGAACAGGAGGAGCGTTTCCGCCGTCTGCTTGAGGAATACAACCGGATCACGGCGGGAGGAGCGGTCCGGGAATCCGGGGATGACACCCGGGACCGGAACGCCGAGGAAGCGCGGTACCGGGAGACTGTGAAGCGGATCCGGGAGCGGCTGACGGCGATCCGGGACGGAGGGACAATATGAGCGGCGGCAGAAAGAGAATACCCGAGCTGCTAGCTCCGGCCGGATCCGAGGACGCGCTGAAGGCAGCCCTGGCCGCGGGAGCCGACGCAGTGTATTTCGGAGGATCGGCCTTCTCCAACCGGATGCGGGCGAAGAATTTTACCGACGACGGCCTGACGGAGGCCATCCGGAGGGTACACGACGCAGGAGCCGCGGCCCACATCACGGTGAATACCCGGGTGCGGGACCGGGAGATGGATGACGCGCTCCGTCTGGCGGAGAGGATCCTCGGAGGAGACGAGGGGAGCCGGGCAGACGCCGTGATCATCGCAGACCTCGGACTGGCGGCGGAAATCCGGAAGCGATGGCCCCACGCGGTATTTCACGCTTCCACCCAGACCTCCCTGGGATCGGCGGCGGATCTTTCGGAGCTGAAAAAGCTGGGATTTGCCCGGCTGGTTCTGCCCAGGGAGTTGAGCCGGGAGGAGATCGCCGCCCTGTGCGGGGGACCTCTTGAACTGCTCAGCGGTAAACCGCTTGAGCTGGAGATCTTCATCCACGGAGCTCACTGCGTATCCCTGTCCGGCCAGTGCCTCATGTCCTACTACTGCGGCGGACGGAGCGGAAACCGGGGAGAATGCGCCCAGCCCTGCCGTCTGCCGTACCGGGTCCTGAACGAGGAAGGGGAGCCGGGAAGGAGAAGCGGAAGGACCGGATCGGAAACGCCCCTGTCTCTGGCGGACATGTGTCTGGCGGGCCGCGTGACGGAGGTGGCCGCTCTCGGAGTGGATTCCTTGAAGATCGAGGGACGGCTCAAGAGCGCGGGCTATGTGTACGGCGTCACCTCGATTTACCGGCGTCTGCTGGACGAGGGACGGGACGCCCTGCCGGAGGAGATCCGGGCCCTGGAGGAGCTGTTCTCCCGGGGCTTTACGGACGGATATTTCACGGGACGTTACGGCTCCATGGCGGGGACGCCTGCGAAGGACGAGGGAAAGGGACCGGTGAAAAAACCCGGAGCCGATGCGTCCCGGATCGAGAAGGAATACGCGAAGCGCGTCCGGGAGAAGACCGCGGAACGGGAGGCCGGGGAGAAGATCCGGCTGACGGCGGAGTTCACCGCGCGGAGAGGGATTCCCGTCTCCCTGACGCTGAGACCGGCGGAGGATCCGTCCGTATCCGGAACGGCGGAGGGACCCCGGCCGTCGGAGGCCGTGGGAAGGGCCATGGACGAGACTCTGGCGGCCCGGAATCTGACAAAGCTCGGCGGGACGAATTTCTCGCTGGAAGAGGGGAACATCCGCTTTGAGCTGGACGAGGGGCTCTGGCTCCCGGCATCCGCGCTGAACGATCTGCGCCGCAGGGCGGTTGAAGATCTGTCCGGGCAGCTGGGATCGGCGAAGCAGCCGGACACGCGGCGTGAATTCGTACCCGGACACATCGAGGCCTATGCCGTCCCATCTCCGTCGGAGCAGGAGCCGAAATGGGAAGAAAACAGACCGGGGGCTGCCCGCATGTCCCTGGAAACGGCGGACGCGGCGGTTCTCGAGGAGAATCCCGGCATGACGAAGGAGATTCTTTCACAATTCGGACGGCTGTATGTTCCGGCGGAGCAGTACGCCCGGGCGCGGAGATCGGTGACCGGGGAGTCCCCGGAGCTCTGCGCGGTGATGCCGGCGTTTCCCATGGGGGAAGAGGCCGCGGACAGGCTGATCCGGTCCCTGAAGGAGGCCGGATGCCGTCGGATCCTGGCCCACGGGATCGGCGCGGCGTCCCTGACGGGGGAGTTCACGGTGGATCTTTCCTTCCGGGGGAACGTGACCAACGGTGCGGCCCTCATGACGTACCGGGAGGCGGGATTTTCCGAGATCGGCCTGTCGCCGGAGCTGCCTGCCGGAGCGGTCCGCGCGCTGTCCCGCATGGGTCCAGCCTCCTGCATCGCTTACGGGAGAGTGCCGGTCATGACCCTGGCCCGGTGCGTGCTGAAGGACGGAAACCGGAGCTGCCGGGGACGGGGCGGAAGGCGTGAGCTGTGGAAGGAGGACTTCTGCAGGGGGACGCTGACCGACCGGATGGATATGGCGTTCCCCGTGTTCGGCGGCGGAGACTGTGTGAATATCGTATATAACGCCGCTCCCGTGTGGATGGGAGACCGGCTGGAAGAGCTGAAGGGCGCGGACCTGCGGTTCCTGTGGACCGTGGAGAGCCCACGGGACATGCTGGACGTGCTCCGGCGGTACGAGGACGGGAAAGCCGGCGAGGGAAGAAGGATCCGCTGATCGGAACGAGCGGACGAGGACAAAAGCATGGAGCTTGAGGTAAAGATCAAAAAACTGCGGGAGGGCGCCCGGATCCCGGCGTATCAGACGGACGGGGCGGCCTGCTGCGACCTGACGGCGGCGGAGGCGGTCACGGTGAAGCCCGGGGAGAGGGCGCTGATTCCCACAGGGATCGCGCTGGACTTCGGATCCCGGGACTGGGCCGCGCTTCTGTTCGCCCGGAGCGGCCTGGCCTCGAAAAAGGGGCTGACCCTGGCGAACGGCGTGGGCGTCGTGGATTCCGACTACCGGGGCGAGATCTGCGCGGCGGTGGTGAATCTGGGGACCGAGCCCGTGGAGATCCATCCCGGGGACCGGATCGCCCAGATGGGATTCTTCCCTGTCGCACGGGCGGTTTTCCTGGAATCGGACGAGCTGGGTGAGACGGAGCGCGGCGAGGGCGGCTTCGGACACACGGGGGTATGACATGAAGGGACATTTCTGGCTGAATCTGTTTCTGATCCTGGTGGGCGTGGTGATCGGCTCCATGGCCGCGGAAATCACCGTGGGCGTCCCCTGGCTGTCGTGGCTGTCCTACGGACTGGAGTTCGGCACGGAATCGCCGCTGATCCTGGACCTGAGCCTTCTGCGGCTGACCTTCGGCATCTCGGTGAAGATCACGGTTTCCATGGTGCTGTTCATCGCCCTGTCCCTGCTTCTGGGGCGGGTCATCACAAGGGAGAGCTGAGAACGGAATGGAATACGGACTGATACTGGCGTCGGGATCTCCCAGACGTCACGAGATACTGAATCAGGCGGGACTGTTCCACCGGGTTCTGACGGCTCCTGCGGACGAGAGCGCGGTGCCCTTCCCCGCCGGGCATCCGGAGCAGTACGTCATGGCCCTGGCGGAGCTGAAGAACCGGGCCGTGGCGCGGGCGTATCCGGACGAGGCGGAGAACGCCGTGATCCTGTCCGCGGATACGGTGGTGTGGTCCCCGGAATGGGGCTTGCCGCTGGGAAAGCCGAAGGACCGGGACGACGCGGTGCGGATGCTGAAGGCCCTGTCCGGAAAATCCCACGAGGTCATCACGGGCGTCATGCTGCGGGACGGCCGGAGCGGGAGGACATCCCTGTTTTCGGAGACCACGGAGGTGTTCTTCCGGGAGCTGGGCCGGGAGGAGATCCTCCGCTATGTGGACAGCGGCGATCCCATGGACAAGGCGGGGGCCTACGGCATCCAGAGCGGAGCCTGCGTCTTCGTGCGCGGGATCCGCGGCGACTACTTCAACGTGGTGGGCCTCCCGGTCTGCCGCGTCTCGGAAGAGCTTTCAAAACTGACGGCATCCGGAGAGTGATGCGGTGATCGCGCCGTGACACGGACAAGTCATATAAGTATATATAGTATAGAGAAGCAGAAAGGCTGACGGACCATGAAGACGATTGGAATCGATCTGGGAACGGCGAACACGCTGGTATACGCCAAGGGAAGGGGTATCATCCTCCGGGAGCCCTCCGTGGTGGCGGTGGAGGCGAAGACCAAGAACGTCGTGGCAGTGGGAAGCGAGGCGAAGCTCATGCTGGGCAAGACGCCGGGGTCCATCGTGGCCATGCATCCCCTGAAGGACGGGGTCATCGCGGAGTTCGACGGTACGGCGGCCATGCTGAGCCATTACTTTAAAAAGGCATCCGGCACAACGATCTTCAGCCATCCCCGGGTGATCGTCTGCACTCCCAACGGAGTGACCGGCGTGGAGCGGCGCGCGGTGGAGGACGTCTCCCTGGCGGCGGGCGCGGGATCCGTGGGCCTCATCGACGAACCCCTGGCGGCGGCCATCGGAGCCGGGCTCCGGGTGGAGGACGTGCGGGGCTCCATGATCATCGACATCGGCGGCGGTACCACGGAGGTGGCGGTTCTGTCCCTGGGCCGGATCGTGCTGGCAAAATCCCTCCGGACCGCGGGCGCGGAGCTGGACGAGGCCATCACCTCCTATATCAAGCGGAAGTACAACGTCCTGATCGGAGAGACCACCGCCGAGCTTCTGAAGAAGAAGATCGGATCGGCCCATCCCGCGGCGGACAGAGGCGCCATGGAGGTCCGGGGGCGGAATCTGCTGTCGGGCCTGCCCGCGGTGGTGACCATCCAGTCCGGCGAGGTGCGGGAGGCCATGCAGAACGAGGTCCAGCAGATCGTGGAGGTGATCCGCAATACGCTGGAATCCACGCCGCCGGAGCTGGCCTCCGACATCTACGACACCGGCATCATGCTGACGGGCGGCGGCGCTTTGCTCTCCGGCATGGACCTGCTTATCTCCCGGGTGACCGGCATCCGGACGGTGGTGGCCAAATCCCCCATCGACTCCGTGGCGGTGGGCATCGGGCGGTTTATCGAGAGCGGCGGCGAAATGAAGTACGTGACGGAATACCGGACGAAATAAACGAGATGTAAGGTTTGTTTCATAAGCTGACTGTATGGGTTTTGACCGCTCTCCCTATAGAAATACTCAGAATTAGCTGCACTATGTCCAACAATTAGTTTTTGATCGAACTTTTTCCAAAAAGTTCGTGGGGTGTCGGGGCAACGCCCTGACCCGACCT
>CACYWX010000214.1 GCA_902778205.1 uncultured Ruminococcus sp.
AACACCATGGAAACGGCATTTGCCGACGGCAGGACACCGGTTTTGACTGCCGAAACGAAGTCGGAAGAAGCGATGCCGGAAGTCTGGTCGGAAGCGACGGTAAAGCTCGTCGGAACCGTCTCGGCATACGGGTAATATGCGCTCAGGGTCGACTCGTCGGCACCTTCGGCGTACCATTTGAGGCTTCCGGTAAAGGAAGTGCCGTCGTAGGAAAGTTTCTCGTTGGAAGCATGGACACCGGCCTGGCGGGAAATGCTGAGGCCGATGGCGTCTCCATTCTCAAAATTGGTTTCGGTGACTTTGGTAATCACGGGCTCTACGCGCACGGCATAGCGGGAATAGTCCACCTTCGGCTCGGTGACATCACCGGGAACACTGTTGCAGGCCGCCAGAATCAGGGCCGCAGCAGAAAGGACAAAAACTGTTTTTTTCATTATTATGAGCTATTTGTATTTTCCGACGGCAAAGATACGGGGCTTTTCCGCCCCGTACAATCCTCATTTTTTGGTATTCAGAACCCATACGCTACCCTGACGGAGGCGGTGAGGCGGTTGCTGCCGGGGAGGAGGCGGACGCCGAAACCGTGACGTTCCGGACCGCTCCGGAGATCCTGGAGGGGCAGACCCTGGTCTACACCGTCCTGCGGGATTCCCTGGCGGTGCTCTCCTTCGAGCGGCACAATGCCGACGGCGCGCTGACCTACTCCCGCACCGCGGAATACGGCCGGGACACGGTCGACGATTTCATGGCCCCCTTCCGGCGGGACGTCTCGAACCAGCGGATCATCCGCATCCGGGGGACCTTATATTCCCGGGACGCCGATCCCGCGGAGTTCGATTATTATCTCCACGTGCCGAGGGAATGGCGGCTCACCGTCGTGGGACCGGGAGAGCTGTTCCTCTACGCGAACGAGAATTTCACAAATTCCGTCGACAATCCCATCGAGCCCGGCGAGGAGGATCTGACCCTCTGGGCCTCCAACGCGGCCGGATGACCTCCGGTCCTTCTGAATCAATCTGACATCGTCATATGCGAAAGACATCGGATACATGAAACACAACTGGCGCACAAACCCGGGACCGTCGCTGAAGCGGCCGGTCTCAGCCCTTCTGGCCGCGCTGGTCCTGTCCGCGAACGCCGGATGCTCCCTGGGGGAGTTGTCCGAGCTGGCGGGGCAGTTCCGCGAGGAATACGCGCCCGCTCCGTCAGGCGGCGATTCCGGCCTGATCGAGGGTCCTCCGCCGCCCATCATCAAACCCGGGGACGAAAAGCCCGGGGAGGAGACGGAGGGCGAGGCGGAGACCGAAACGGACTCACCCGGCGAAGAACCGGATCCGGAACCGGAGGTGGACCCGGAGGATCCCGGAGAATCCCTGCCCGGCACCCGGCCTCTGACCCTGAAAAACGCGGCGGCGGCCAACGAAATGTCCCTGCTGGTGGCCCGGTACGGCTGCGTGCTGACCGAGGTGGGGACAATGAACGGCTGGCGGAAGGGCTATCACTACGAAATCGACTCCCCCGGCGGTAGGGCCTCCGTGGAGTTCTGCGACATGCGGGGCACCCCCTCCGGATGCTTCGGGACCCTGCTGACGGCGGACGGCGTGACGCTCTACGCCGAGGCGCAGGATTTCGACAATCCCGCCGTGTCCGTCTCCCTGAGCGAATCCGCCTCCTCCTTCACCGCCTTTGAGAATCCCTTCGCGCCCTATCTGGACGGCAGTATGCAGATCGGAGAGCGGACCGGAGAGGAGGGCGGCGCGGACGGGATCCCGGTCCACTGCGAGACGAAGGACGGGACGAGACGGGCGGATTTCACCCTGGACGAGAGATCCTTCGAGATCCGCTCCATCACCGAATACACCGAGGACGGCACCTCCGTCGAGACCGTCTACACCATGGGAGCCGAGCGGTTCGGCGCGGACCGGCTGACGGCGGCCCTGACGGATTACTACTCCATCTCCCCCGAGGATCTGACCTTCACTCTGCAGGACGTGCGGCAGGCCAATTCCCTCACCGCTCTTCTGGCCTCCTTCGGTTCCGCGGGCTATACCCTGGACCGGGAGGAAAACGGAAAGCCGGTTCGGGAGTCCGCCTCCGCCTACATGAACGGAGGACGGCTGATCGAGGTCCTCACCGTCACCTCCGGCGGCGTGTCGGAGCGTCGGTACCTCCGGGACGGAATCCGCTATCCCGACGCGAACGGATTCGCCTTCCGCTCCGCCGAGGAAACGAGCGGCGGGGATGATCTCATCTCCTCCTTTATCCCCGACGGGCAGGTGGGAAGCGTGACCGTGTCCGGCCAATCCCTCCTGTTCACCGTGCGGTCGGTTCTGGACGGGGTTCCCGTTCTGGCCCGGGTCATCGTGGAAAAGGACTCCCTCCTGCTCCGCTCCTGCGAGGTGGACACCACGGGGACCGATTCACATTCCGTCTACGTCCTGACCGCGTCGCGGGGAGGCGAAAAGACGGACGAGGCGGTCTTCAGCGCCCTGGGCGGCGAGCGGACCGTCACCTATCACATTGAATGGGAAAACGCCCCGGCGGAGGACATGACCTTCCCGGTTCCCGGGGGCTGGGCTTTCCGGCTCTCATTCCTTTCCGGCGCGGATTACTGGTACAACGCGGACCACACCGATCCGGCTCCCGACACCTGGCAGGCGGCGGCGGACGGGGTTGACCGGGAGATCTGGGTGAGCAGCGCGGTGAAATACGTTCCGTCGTCGGACGGCTCGGGACTGCCCGGCACCGTTCCCGCCGACGTGACGCCCGCCGTGCTGACTGCCGCCAATCAGATCTCCACCCTCGCGGCCCGGTACGGATCCGTATCGGAGACGGGCGGCGGCAGGACCCTGGCCTTCCAAAAGGACGGAGGCTTGTGGGTCCGGTATCTGAAGGACTCCTCCGGCGAATCCGCCGAGGTGGGACCGGTCCGGATGAAGGCGGAGGACGGCTGGACCTCCTACACCGCCTCCTACGGCGACGTGGTGAAGAATCCCGACGCGGACTACGCCCATGACAACGAAATCGCCGCCCTTCTCTCCGAGGCCCTGAAAAAAGGCGCACTCCGGGAGCTGATTCCCCAGGGCGGCGGGACGGGAGACCGTCAGTTCTGCGTCGTCCTGGACGGCGGGAAGAGCGTCCGGTTCACCGCGGACCGGGAATCCCTGGCCCTGCGCACATGGCAGACCCTGACGGACGGGGCCGTGACGGGGCAGACGGACTTCTTCTACGGCGTCTTCGCCGGTGAGGACTTTATAAAGCCCTGGGACCGTACCCGCACTGCCGCCTTCCACGTGCTGAACGCGGGAGACGAGGTCGCTTTCATCCGCATCCGGATCCCGCAGGGCGCGTCCCTCCGGCTGGAGATGCCCGACGGCTGGAACTGGTTCTTCCTGGACGAGGCCCTCTCCGAAGCCGCTCCCTCCTGGATCCAGGTCACGGCCGGGGACGAGGACACGGAGCTCTGGGTGGACAACCGGAATCCCGAAACCCGCACCGCCGAGCCCTCCGAACCGCCCGCGCCGGAGGAGGATCCGGCTGAGGGCGGAGGGGACTGATCCCCGCCCGGATCAACAGGTTTTCTCGCCGGGGACCGCTTCTCCGGCCTGAACATACATCACAAAAAATATTTCCAACAAAGGAGATTGTATCATGGGACTTATCGCAGCAGCACTGGGCTCCGTAGGCAACACCCTCGCCGATCAGTGGAAGGAATACTTCTACTGCGACGCTCTTGACGCCGACACCCTGATGGTGAAGGGCCAGAAGAGAACCAAGGGCAACAACCGCGGCAACGACAACATCATTTCCAACGGCTCCATCATCACAGTGGCGGACGGCCAGTGCATGATCATCGTGGAGCAGGGCAAGATCGTGGAGGTCTGCGCCGAGCCCGGCGAATTCAAGTACGACACCTCCACCGAGCCCTCCATCTTCTCGGGCTCCCTCGGCGCCTCCATCCTCGACACCTTCAAGACCATCGGCAAGCGCTTCACCTTCGGCGGAGACACCGCGAAGGACCAGCGCGTCTACTACTTCAACACCAAGGAAATCCCGGGCAACAAGTTCGGCACCGCCAATCCCGTTCCCTTCAAGGTGGTCGTGAACAAAAATTACGGCTATGAAGTCCTCTGCGACCTCCGCTGCAACGGCATGTATTCCTACAAGATCACCAACCCGCTCCTCTTCTACACCGAGGTGACGGCCAACGTGGCCAACAGCTATGAGCGCTCCCAGATCGACCCCTCTCTGAAGGCCGAGCTCATCGACGCCCTCCAGCCGGCTCTCGCGGTTCTTTCCGCAAACGGCGTGTCCTACGACCAGATTCCTGCCCATAACAAGGAACTCAAGGATGCGCTGAACGACGCCCTGGCTGCGGAATGGGGCAAGCGCGGCATCTCCGTGTTCTCCCTGTCCATGGGCGTGCCCTCCATCCCGGACGATCAGAAGGAAGAAATCAAGACGTGGCAGAGAACCGCGATGATGCGCGGCGACGCCTTCGCCCAGTCCGCCTTCACCACCTCCACCTCCGCCGACAACGCGAAGATCGCGGCAGGCAACCCCAACGGCGCGGTCAACGGCTTCATGGGCATGGGCATGGCAAATCAGCAGGGCGGCGCGGCCAATGCGGCCAACCTCTTCGCGGCGGGTCTCCAGCAGCAGCAAATGCAGCAGCAGATGCAGCAGCAGGCGGCTCCGGCTCCCGCGGCTCCCGCTGCCGACACCTGGACCTGCCCCACCTGCGGCAAGGCTGCCACCGGCAAGTTCTGCCCCGAATGCGGCACCAAGAAGCCCGAGCCGAAGCCGGCTGCCGGAGCCTGGACCTGCCCCACCTGCGGCAAGACCGTCACCGGTAAGTTCTGCCCCGAGTGCGGCACCAAGAAGCCCGAGGAGACCCCGGACGGCTGGACCTGCCCCAACTGCGGCACCACCAACAAGGGCAAGTTCTGCTCCGACTGCGGCGCCAAGAAGCCCGCGGGCGCTAAGCTGTACAAGTGCGACAAGTGCGGCTGGGAGCCCGAGGATCCCGCTCACCCGCCGAAGTTCTGCCCCGAGTGCGGCGATCCCTTCGGCGACGAGGACGTTCAGTAATTTTTGATCAGACCGCGGATCGGGGAGGGCCTCTTTCGGGATTCCTCCCCGTATCCCGCTTTTCCCACTTTCCGAAACGGAGGTGATCCGGATGAAACGACGCCTTCTGACCCTTCTTCTGGCGGGAGCGGCCGCGGCGGGATCGGCCCTCGCCCTCGTGGGATGCAGAATCGAGCCCGTCCCGTCCGGCGACGCGTCGGGAGAGGTCACAGCGCTTTCCATCGTCTCAAACGCCATGGACTACGGGGACTGCTACTCCTTCCGCCTGCGGAACACGGGGGAGGAGATCCTCTTCTCCTGCTCCGAGGACGACGGGTCCGGCCGCGTGGAATTCGAGGACATGCCGATGCCGCCCTCTTTTATGGAGCAGTTCACGCGGCTCCTCATGGACACGCAGCTCGACCTGATCACCGCGGACAAAGCCGGGAAGAAAAAGCCCTCCGCTCCCGACAAGACCTCGTGGACGGTTTCCGTGACGTGGAAGACCGGTGCGGAGAGGACCATGTACGAAAAGCCCCCGGAGGAAGCCGCGGTCCGCTCCTTTTTCTCGAAAGCCGCCCGGGCATACGGGATCCCGGAGGACGAGGCCGGAGCGCTGACTTATTTGTACATCTCCGCCTCCGCGTCGTGGATCGAAGGGTCCTTCTCCTTCGACGTCCATGAAAAGAAAGGCGGGTATCTCTTCTCCGCGTACTTCACCGAGGTCCTCTATACAGAGGAAGGAAGCTGGGAGGAGCACACCGTCGAGCTGGACGACGCCCCCCTCTCCGACGCGCAGCTGGAGGCGATCCGGCAGGCCGCGCGGGAAAGCGGTCTCTACGACTCCCTCGCCTCGAACACGTCCCGGTGGATCTCCCCGAA
>CACYWX010000215.1 GCA_902778205.1 uncultured Ruminococcus sp.
ACATCGTCCACTGGGCATATGACGAGAACGCGGACCGGGCCCGGCTCAAGGCCGAGGCGAAATATCATGAGGTGCTGGCGGCGGCGGCGGTGTCCGATCAGCCCCAGCACGCGGCGGCTCTGCTGGCCTCCGACGGCGCGGAGATCATGCGGCAGTGCTATCGGCATGAGGGCATGACGGTGATGCCGGAGGTCGGCGGGGAGGAATGAGCGGCGGGATCCGGGGGATCGGGGTGCAGGCTCAGGTGGTTCTGAAGACCGTCGGAGCGTCGGAGCTGTTGTCCGGGGAGTCCGCCGCGGCTCTGCGGGAGGTCGTGAACCGGGCGGGAGCTGCGGCTGCTGAGGCGTCTCGGCGGCTGGCACCCGTCCGGACCGGGCGTCTGCGGGACTCCATCGGCTGGACGGCTGGAATCGGGGAAAACGGTCTCCCCGCGGCCGCCGTGGGATCTGACGTCCCGTACGCGGCGGTCCAGGAGCTGGGCACGGTCCGGATGCCGGGGAAGCACTATCTGGAATACGGAACGGCTACGGGCGCGGAGGAGGTCTTCGGACGGTGAAGCGGATAACGGATCAGCGGGCCGGGCAGTCCGGAAGGTCGTCGGGAAACAGGATGATGACCGGGAAAGGAGGATGCGGGATGAACGAGAGAGAGACGGGCGAAGGGATCCGGGAGGAAAGGGAGGATCCCCGGGAGGACGGGCTGACAGTACGGGACGCAGACGGATCAGCAGGCGGTTCGGCGGGCGGATCGGCGTCGGGACAGGAGGACGGTTCTTCGGATGAAAACGGATTGGGCGGACCTGAACCCGATGCCCTCGGGACGCTCCGGGCGGAATCGGCGGTTCTTAGGGAGGAGCTTGAACGGGTCCGGGACGAGTTGGGCCGTGCTAAGGAGGCTCTGGAAGCGGCGGAAGCGGAAAAGGACCGGGCTGAATCAGAGCGGAAGCGGATCGAATCGGAGCGGGACCTGGCGGCGCAGGAACGGGACGAAGCGCTCCGGCGGGAGGGAATGCGGATCCGGGAAGCGGCTCTGCGCCGGTATCTGGACGGTGTGGGTCTGTCCGGAGAAGCGGCCGGGCTGGCGATGCGCGGGCTGAAAGAGGAGACGGAGGCCCTCTGTCTCGATGAGGACGGCGGTCTCGCAAAAGAATCCCGGGAGGCGCTGGACGGACTCATGGAGGGGCCCTTCCGGCCTCTGTTCCGGCTGGTCGGGGAGGAATCCGGCGGCACGCGCGGAGTATCCCTCTCCCGGCCTCCCCTCTCCGGCGGGATCGGAAGCATGAGCCGGGAGGAGATCCTGGCCATACGGAACGGAGAGGAGCGGCGGCGCGCCATCGCGGAAAATCCCGGCGCGTTCGGGCTCTGAGGTCGGTACGGCACAGGGATGAAAACTACCTATTATTTTATGAAAGGATGGATTCAAAGACATGGCGGCTGAAACGAATCTGATCAAGAAGGCGGATCTGGCGAGAGTGAGAGAGGTGGACTTCACGGAGCGGTTTGCGGCGTCCGTGAACGATCTGACGAAGCTCTTGGGCATCACCCGCCGCATGGCGAAGCGGGAGGGCTCCGTCATCAAGGCCACGAAGGCCTCCGGCACCCTGCAGTCCGGGACCGTGGCGGAGGGCGACGTGATCCCGCTGTCCAAGTACGCCACCACCCAGGTGACCCTGGGCGAGATCACCCTGAAGAAGTGGCGCAAATCCACCTCGGCGGAGGCCATTGTGGAACGCGGCTACGATCAGGCGGTGGGCATGGCTACGGACGCGATGCTGGCCGACGTACAGAGAAGCATCCGCGCGGACTTCGCGGCCTGTCTGGCTCAGGGCACGGCCACCGCGTCCGGCGTCGGGCTCCAGGCGGCTCTGGCGGACGCATGGGGCAAGCTGGCCGCGCTGTTCGAGGACGCAGGGGCCGGTACGGTCTTTCTGGTGAATCCCGCGGACGCGGCGGACTGGCTGGCCACGGCCCAGATCAGCGCGGTGCGCACCTTCGGGTTCACGGTGCTGAAGAGCTTCCTCGGGCTGGGTACGGTGATCCTGACCACCGCCGTTCCCGCGGGGACCTTCTACGCCACGGTGGAGGACAACCTGACCCTCTGCTACATCCCGGTGAACGGTGCGGGACTGGGGGAGGCCTTCACCTTCACCTCCGACGCCACCGGTCTCATCGGCATTCACGAGGAGCCCAACTACGAGAGGATGACCGCGGAGGACACGGTGACCGCCGGCATCGCCCTCTTTGCCGAGCGGCTGGACGGCGTGGTGGTCGGCACGGTGTCCAAGTCCGCATGACGGTGGGCGAGCTCTGCGCGTACTGCCGGAACTGGTTCCTCAGGGAATCCGTCCGGGGCGTCTTCTCCGTGCGCGGCGGCGTTCTCGGGGAGGTTCCGGGTGCCGTTCCCGGGCAGTACGTGCGGCTGATCGGGTCTCCCGCCGACGACGGGGTATACCGCTATCCGGTCTCCGGGCTCAGGGACGGGGAGTTTTACGGGGCGGTCTGGCTTATGGACGTTCCGGCGGCCTTCGAGGAGCTGGCCCTTGAGATCGACGCATGGGAGAAGAGGTCCCGGGAGCTTCTCGCAAAGGCGGCTGAGGGAGCAGCGGAGCCCTACCGGTCGGAATCCTTCGGCGGGTACTCCTACACGCGGGCGGAGGGCGCGGGAGACGCTCCCTTTGACTGGCGGGACGGGAGGCTGGGTTTCTCGGCGCGGCTCCGTCCCTGGAGAAAGCTCTGATGCCGGGCGGGAAGACGCTGCCGGAGGTCCTGTTCACGCAGTTCCGGCGGCTGATCCCCCGGCCCGGGGAGGACGGTTGCGGCGGATATGACCGGCTGTTCGG
This sequence comes from uncultured Ruminococcus sp., assembly GCA_902778205.1. Taxonomy (GTDB): domain Bacteria; phylum Bacillota; class Clostridia; order Oscillospirales; family CAG-272; genus UMGS1696. Next base: position 2,840 of record CACYWX010000215.1, read on the forward strand.
GGAAGGGGAGGCGTTCTCCGGCGCGGCGGTGTCCGTCGGGGAACGGAATACGGGCGGCGGTCCCGTGACGGCGGCGGGAGGGCGGTACCTTCTGACGGCTGAGCGGAACGCCCCTCTCCGATCCGGGGATTATATCTATCGGACGGAGGACGGGGCGGTGTTCCGGATTCCCGGCGAGATCCGCAGGACACCCGAGGGTGCCGGGATCGCACTCTTATCGGCGGAGGCGGAGCGGCTCGGCGGGCTGAACGGGGTTTGGGAAGATGGTTCCCCGCTCCGGTCCGCGGGCTTATCCGGAGAAGCCGGATCGGAGCCGAAAAAGGAGGCGGAGGCATGACGGCGGCGGAGACCTATTTCCGGTTCTGGGGGCAGTTCGGGATCCCGGTTTCCGAGGAAGGGGCCGTTCTCAACGCTGCCCCGCCGGGGTATCCCTGTCTGGTATGCCGGTACGGGGAGGGAACGGGCGATGGGGACGCCGTGGAGCTGACCGCTTCCCTGTGGGTCCGGTCCCCGGGCTGGAGGCAGGCGCGGGAACTTTCGGAGCGGATCGGGGAAGCGCTTCCTGTCGGCGGAGTTTATCTTCCCGCGGACGGGGGCGGGCTCTGGCTCCTGCGTGGGAGGCCCTGGGCGGTGTGGTCCGGGGACGGGGAGGATCCCTCCCTGCGGCGGGTGCTCTTCCGGGTGACGGTCCGGCATTACCGCGGGGGCACCGCATGACGAATACGGCTGACGCCGCGGGGACAGGCGGAACGATCCCGGCGGCAGGCCCGGGATAAACCCGGGAAAGACAAGGAGGTACGCATGAAATTCACGCAGATTCCCGCGGACGCATTCCGGCGGATGGTGCTGAACGCGGCGGTGCTGGCGTCGGCATTCGATCCGGCCTCGGGGACGCTCCGCAACGACGACATCCTCGGCGCGACCACGGGCGGCATTTCCTTCTCTGCCGCGCCGGTTTACGCGGACATGGGAGAGAAGGTGGACAACTGTCCGAAGAACATGAAGGAGCTGAAAAAGCTGGTTTCCTGGGAGGCGAAGGCCTCCGGGACCTTCGTGACGGCGGACACGGCTCTGGCGGAATGGCTGACGGCCGCGGCGGACGTTTCGGGAAACCGGGTGACACCCCGTTTCGATCTGAAGGACGGGGACTTCCGGGATCTCTGGATCGTGGGGGACTACTCGGAATACAACGGGGAGCACAACGGCGGCTGGGCGGCGGTCAGGCTGAAAAACGCCCTCTCCACCGGCGGCTTCTCCCTGGAGACCGCGGACGGGGACCGGGCCAAGCTGGCCTTTGAGTTCACGGCCCACGGCTCGGTGGCGGCGCAGAAGGAGGTCCCCTTCGAGATCTGGCTGACGCCGGGCACGCCGGAGAACGATTCCTCCGCCGGGGAGGGATCCTGAGATGGGTCGGCTGAGGGACGCGAGGGGAGAGGAAGCGCTGGTTCTGGCGGCGGAGCTCATCGGGATCCTCGGGGAGCTGGCGGAAGACAAGACACTGACGGAGGCGCTCCGGGGCGGCGCGTCGGCGGGAGAGGCGGTCGCTCTGCTGCTGAGAAATCACGGCGGGGCGGTCCTGCGGCTCCTGGCTCTGGACGACGGAATCACCCCGGAAGAAGAAGGCGGACTGCTGTCCCCGGCTTCGGTCCCGGGTCGGCTCCTGGCGCTTCTGAAGGATCCCGGATTCGCGGCGCTTTTTGGTTCTGCGGCAGTGGAGAACGGCGGGAATGGCTCCTCTGCCGCTTAGGAGAGCGGGACGGTCTGCCCTCAATCCCGTTTCTGGCCAGGGTCGCGCCGGTTCTTTGGACGGAATGGGAGCGGGAGCGGTCGTTCCGGGTCTATCTGACGGACGCGGCGATGCTGATCTGCGAAAACACGGCAAGGATCGGCGGAGGACAGCTTCTGCGGCGCAGATGGGCGGACGCGGCGTTTTCCCGGGGATCTCCGAACTCGGAGGACGCCTCGGCGGTGGAGGAGGTTCTCGCCGCGCTGCGGGAGGGTGCCGGGGTCCGGATCGTCGGATGACGGATAAGGAGGAAAGGAGGACAGCCGGATGAACATATACGAGCTTCAGGCGACGCTGACGCTGGATGCCGGGGGCTTTCTCCGGTCGGTGGAGGAGGCGGGCGCGGCGTTCCGGTCCCTGGGGGACGGCATCGGCGAATCGACGGACGGCATCGCGGAACGGGCCTCCGGGATCGCCTCCGCCTTCGGGACGCTGTTTGCCGCTCTGGGCGGGGACAACGGAGGGATCCTGACCGCGGCGGCGGAGGGGGCTGAGGCTCTGCTTTCCCCCTTCGATCCGGAGGCCGGGATCCGGATCGGGGATGCGGCGGGAGGGCTCGGCATTCTGGGAGAGGCGCTGTCCGCGCTTCTTCCGAATCTCGAATCGGCGGCCAGCGCCCAAGACTCCTTAAACGGCTCCCTGTCCGAGGGTGTCGGAGGGGTATCCGGCATGGCGGAGGGGCTCGGCGCGCTTCCCGCTCTGCTGGACACGGCGGCGGGGGCGCTCGGTCAATGGGCGGCGGATGCCTCGGTTCACTGGTCGGAGGCGGCGTCCGCGGCGGAATCGGCGGGAGGCGCGGCGGCGGAGATCCTGTCGGGGCGGATCCCCCAGGCGGTCTCCTCCGCGCTGGCGGCGATTGCCTCCCTGCCCGGGGAATTCGCGGCGGCGGGCCAGCAGATGGCCTCGGGCATGGCGGGCGGCTTCGCAGCCGTCTGGGAAAGCGCGGCGGCGGGGATCCGTCAGAGGATCTCCTCCCTGGTGGAGGGCGTGAAGGATCTTTTGGGGATCCGGTCGCCGTCCCGGGTATTCGCGGACATCGGCGGCAACATGGCGCTGGGCATGGAGGCCGGCTGGGGGGCGGAATTCGGCTCCCTGCGGAGGACGGTGCTCCGGGACGCGGACGCGCTGATCCCGGCGTGGGGGAGCGGATCGGGCTCTCCCGCTGACCGGGTGGGCTTTGAGAATTCCGCCATCGGCCGTTCCTCCGCGGCCGGGATCGCCTCCCTGGCGGCTGGAAACGACGGAGGGAGGACGCGGCCCGTTGAGATCCGGCTGATGCTGGACGGGCGCGAGGCGGCGGAG